>CAZQEZ010000148.1:0-9748 GCA_964592475.1 uncultured Roseivirgaceae bacterium | reverse complement strand
CTAATTCCACAAACGGTGCATGATTCGGGATTTCGTACCACAAAATATCGGCAATAATCCCGGTGGGGGATAATATCATTTTTCAATATCAGAAAAACTTTATTTGACATGGATTTGTTACTTGTTACGTAACAGGTTATTCTTGTTTCATGATTGTAAGCTTTAAGCATAAAGGTTTAGAATTATTCTTTACAAAAGGAAACGGTTCTAAATTAAATCCTAAACACTTAAAAAGAATAAGACAAATATTAACTGTCTTACATTCAGCAGACAAAATTCAGGATATTGATGTGCCTGGTTATGATTTGCACCCTTTAAAAGGAAAATACAAAGGTGCCTGGGCTGTTAAAGTAAGTGGCAATTATCGCATCGTTTTTGAATTTATAGAATCAAAAATAGAAGTTATAGACGTTGATTATTTAGACTATCATTAATAATTGCATAAAAACAAAATTTAATATTATGTATCAAATGTTCAATCCTGCCCATCCGGGAGAGATTTTATCGGAATATGTTAAATCAACTAATTTAACCATTACAGCAATAGCAAAAGGTTTAAATATAAGCCGGAAAGTGCTGTCACAAATATTAAATGAGAAAGCAGGTATAAGTCCTGAGATGGCAATTAAATTGTCCATTGCTTTTAATACAACAGCTGAATTTTGGCTCAACCTACAAAAAAATTATGAACTGTGGCAAGCCAGACAAAATGTAGATACTTCCAGGATTCAACATTTTGAAAAGATCAATCCTAATTATCTTAAAAACCAATTCAGCTAAACACCTCACATCAGCCCCTGGTCTGCAAAAGAGTAATGGCCATTCCTGGTGATGATCATTTGGTCCAATACGGATAGATGCAGAAATTCCCCGGCTTGTTTTAATCGGTTGCTCAGGCTGATGTTCTGCTGGTTGAAGATATGGAAAAAAATAAAAAACCGCCTTCTAAATTCATAAAAGGCGGTTTTGCTATTCTTTGATATTGAAAAAGTCGGGGTGACAGGATTTGAACCTACGACCTCTCGCACCCCATGCGAGCGCGCTACCGGGCTGCGCCACACCCCGAAAACTATCCGGTATTTCCTGCTCAAAAAACAGGTCTGCAAAAATAGTTAATTTAAGCAAAGTGCCAAATACAATTAATTGATTATTTGTTTCCTCTATTTCTAATTTGAACGGTAAATGTGCTCCCCTTTTTAATTTGGGATGAGACTAAAATATTACCTTCTAGTTTATTCAAGGCTTGTTTTACCAGATATAAGCCCAAACCGGAACCCGATTTAGAATGATTCAATCTTACAAACATGTTAAATATACTAGCCAAGTGTTGGGATGGTATACCTTCACCATTGTCGATGATTTTTAAAGTAAGTTTTTCGTCGCTTACCACGGCGTTAATTTCTACCATCTTTCTTGTGTTTTCAGGTCTTTGAAATTGAATTGCATTAGCTAATAGGTTTTTGATAATAATTTTTAGCCGATGTGGATCACTATGAAATGGCTGTTTCTGTCGTAAACTTATCTTAAAATCGATGGTTGAAAAATACGGTATGTAATCATAAAATTTTAAACACTCCCATATCATTTCTTCCAAAGCGATTTGTTCAGGCAACAAGTCAATACGCGAATTCCATGAATAATTAATAATGCTATTAATTACCTTATCAAGTTTTTGCAAGCTTTTTTTTATCAGCTTATTATAATCTTTAAGCTCATTTACGTCTTCGGTATAACTTGATATATTTAATAAGCCCATCATGGAAGCAATGGGGGCCCTAAGATCATGACTGGCGCTGTATACAAAATTATCCAACTCATCATTTAAACGACCCAACTCTTCGGTTTTTTTCTCAAGCAATTGCTTGGCTGTATAGGTATTGGTCACTTCTTTTGCCAGAAACATTCCTCCAATAACTTTATCATACCCGATTACTGGACTGAATAATGCGTCATAAACAGCCTTTGGATGTATATCATCTATTACCAGGCCCGGTATTTCAACCTGTTTACCTTCAAACATTTGATCAATTCCTTCTTTTAACCATTTAAATCTCTCCTTTTTTAATATTGAATTAAGAGATTGCCCGGGAATGAGCTCTTGTTGAATAGTTTGGTAAAAAATCCTTGAAAAGGCATTATTAATTACATTTAATGTGAGATCACTATCAAATGAACATATGAGGTCGTTGGTATTGTTTACTAATACTTGATAATTGTAAGAATGAATTAAATCATCTAAAGGTTCTTTTTGCTCCGATGAGAAATGCTGTAAATGTGCGATAAAACCAGAAATTTGCTGCAACTTACCTTCAGAAAAAGAATGGCTTTCATAAGCATTGAGGCTATGTGACAAATAATTTAAAAAAGTGGAATTGTTATTCATCATAAGTCGATCATCTTAATTAAAACTGAATATTAAAATAAATTAAGAATAAAAACAATAAAATACTCATTATTTCTCAAGAAAATATATCGGACTTGCATGAAAGTACTGCTACGATAAAGAGAGGGTAGGTAGAATATTCTAAGAGGATACGAAAAACCGGAAGGTGAAAAAAAACAAAACCAGCGTGAATTTAATTTTTGAAAATTTTCATCATTTTTACTATTTGACCATTCTCATAGTGGTACTTCAAAAATAGCTCACCTCTTTCATTATATATATTGGCCTCTCCATCAACCTTTCCATCTTTATAGTTACAATCAACCAGTACTTCTCCATTTTCATAATATTCTTTAAAAGTACCTTCTATTTGATGGTCTTCATTGAGAAAGTATTCTTTACGTACCTCCCCGTTTTCAAAATACTCAACTTGCTTGTTCATTTTTAATTAAGTTTTTAAATATCAGTGAATTACAGCTATTTTTTACTAAAAACCAATTGGTAATAAGGAAAAATATTACATTGGTAGCATTGTAAACTATTACAAACCCCTCAGAAACCATGCCACCATTGCCTAAGCTTTTTAATAGCAATCATTTGGCTATATTAAAAATATTTTATTAAAAAAGCAATAGTATTGGCAAATAATTAATAAAAATGCGGTTTCTCTACATAGATTAAATTGCCATAAAAGCCGACTACACGGAAAATTCAATTAATATTACCTGAATTTAAATTGAATGGTAATTATAATATTTCTTCCATATTTTTATTAACCTATTCGATTATCCATTGTACTTTATTATTAATAGGTTTCCGTCTGCCCTTCGGTGGTTTAAACTTTGGTACACCTACATATAAAAAGCCTAGCAATTTGTCTCTTTCGCCTAAATCAAAAAAGGGTTTGGCTTCCTCCATATAAGTAATTCCTCCGGAACCCCAATAGCATCCTATTTGGTAGGCTTCTGCAG
This sequence comes from uncultured Roseivirgaceae bacterium, assembly GCA_964592475.1. Taxonomy (GTDB): domain Bacteria; phylum Bacteroidota; class Bacteroidia; order Cytophagales; family Cyclobacteriaceae; genus CAZQEZ01. The sequence goes on along the minus strand of CAZQEZ010000148.1, from coordinate 6,394 downwards.
TTAGCATCATGTTTTGTAAAGCACAGGCAACGGCTTCAATTTCTTCCACTTCCGGTAATCTTTCTTTTTCATCGCGATGCATCCCTATGGAAATAATATGAGATGCAGACAGTGGCTTTTCAGCTAACTTCTTAAAGTTATCTTCTTTAAAATCTCCTTTTTCAGAAGATACTTTTTTATAGAGCTCTGATTGAAATGCAGCTATTTTTTTTAAACCTTCCCCTTTAAACACGGTGAATCTCCATGGTTCCGATAAACGATGGTTGGGGGCCCAATTGGCATTTTCGAGCATTTGATTGATAATTGAATCATCTACCTGCTCACCGGTATACATATTGGGGTATATAGAACGGCGGTTTTTAATCAATTGATTGAACTCTTCGATATTATAGGTCATAATAAGAATTGGTTAGTGCCAGAACGAGCAAAATTATCACGAATCAATAGAACTTACCATAAATATCATGATTTTTTGAATGTTAAGACTTGAACCTATTAAATTGGAATAAGAAAAAACATTTAAAGAAGCTGTTTAAAATATTGAAAGTGCTGAATACTACTATGCATTTTATGAACAAATACAAAAACAGATCCTTTAGTTTTTTTATAAAACAGGTGTGAATACGAGCTTATTTTCATTTAGAGCTGATGGTCAACCTCTGGTAGCAGGAGTAATTATTAATTTCGCGCAGAGCTTACTTGTCGCCAAGCCATTGCTTAAAACTACTGGCCTTTTCAGCACTCACAATTATCTTATCATCAATGGCTTGCGATGGCTCAATCAGCAATTTGCTTTTGTACCATTTGTGCACAGTTTTGATGGCGGAAAAGTGCAAAATAAATTGTCGGTTGGCCCGGTAAAAATGATCCGGATCAAGCTGCTTTTCTAGTTCATCCAGTGTGAAATCCACCAGATAAACCTTTCCTTCGCTGGTTTGCAGATGTATAATGCCGTTCCTGGCAAAGAAAAAAGCAATATCGCCACTTTGTACAGATACCAGTTGCTCACCTTTTTTTACCAAAAACCTGGCTTTGTACTTGCGGTCATTGAGCTGAATATTTCGAATCAGATCGTTCAAATCGCAACTGTTATTAGCGGAAAAGGCCTCTTTCATACCGGCATATTTGTGTAAGCTCCGAGCCAGGTCATCTTGTTTGATTGGCTTAAGCAGATAATCGATACTATTCACCTTGAAGGCCCGCAGCATATATTCGTCAAAAGCAGTAGTAAAAATCACCGGACTGGTTATTTTTACTTGCTCAAAAATATCGAAACTGATACCATCGCTCAATTGAATGTCCATGAATATCAATTGCGGCTCTGCATGATTGCGCAGCCATTTTACACTGTCTTCCACCGAGTCGATCACATCTACAATTTCTATGGCAGGGTCTACCTCATCCAGTATTTTTTGCAGCCGACGGAAAGCAGGAGCCTCATCTTCTATAATCAATACTTTCATTTCAACAAGTTAACTAAAGGGTCGGATTCATTGGTAACCTTGATCAATGGTGCTGCCACCATGAAATTCTGGGCTGTGGTAATCACATCAATATTGTGTTTACCAAAATAGGCATAACGCTTTCGAATATTATCCAAACCGGTTTTGGTCGATTTTTGGATTACCTTCTTTTGTTGCAGGTTATTCTTTACCACGATCGATTTGCCACTTTCTACATATATATCTATCTGCAACGGATGACTTTTGGAAATGATGTTGTGCTTGATTGAGTTTTCTACCAATATTTGCAACGTTAACGGTGGTATAGATTGGCTCATATATTTATTTTCTATACCAAATTTTACGCTCAGGTTTTCCGGATAACGCATTTGCAATAAAAAAACATACGATTTTACAAAACTTAACTCCTCCCCTAGTGTCACCAGTTCTTTTTCTTTATTCTGCAAAATATAGCGATACACCTCCGATAGCTTTTCTGTAAAATCAATGGCCACTTTTGAGTCTTCGGCTATCAAGGTAGTAAGGGTATTGAGACTGTTGAATAAAAAATGAGGACTCATCTGGTTTTGCAAAACTTCAAACTGGGTTCTGATTTGCTGATTTTTCAGTGCTTCGTTTACTTTCACAGTATTTTTCCATTGGTCAAAAACAAAAGCATTTTCATAAAAAGAAGTAATGATCACCACCGTAATCAAGTTAAAGGTCATTCCCATCAAATACGCACCTGGCTCAAAAGCCTCTGACAAAGATTTCATATGCAACAAAGAGCACAGGAAAGGATCAACTATTGAAATCAGAGCAATGATGGTAAAAAATGTTATAACCAAACGTTTTGCCGTTTGCTTTACCAAAGGAAATTTTTTTCTGAAATACATGAACAATAAAACCGAACCATTCCAGTAAATCGCTGTATAAATTATGCCAACGATCAATTTTACATACCATACTTCACCAGGCCCCTGTTCATGTACAAAAGTCATAATGTAAGCCACCAACAATATTCCTATCCAGCGAAAATGAACCTCTTTTAAATAGTATTTACCGATTTGCATGAGACCTTTTTTAACAAATATAATTGCAAGCCACCTAAAATGAAAACTTGTAAGAAGTGGAAGCCGGAAATAGGATGTATGAAAACGGATTTTTTTTAAATGAAACTGTTCTATCAGTCAATTGGAATTCAATATTGATATTTTAAACTTCAACTGATAAAATTCTGGATTGAATCACTTCGTCATTTCATGGATTTGAGAGCACTCCTATCTTAGCAGCACATTTTTAACAAAAAATTGAAATCATGAAAATTATTTTGTCTTTAGCATTATTATTCAATTTTACTTTGCTGCTCGCGCAAACTCAAGTAATAAAAGGTAAAATTGTGGACGCGGATGCTCAATATCCGCTGATAGGTGCAACCATTATGGTTGAAGATACAGATCCTGCAATTGGTACAGTTACAGACTTAGAGGGTAATTATCGACTGGATAAGGTGCCTTTGGGAAGACATAACCTGAGAGTACTATATGTTGGTTATAAATCCTTGCAGCTACCGAATGTTTTAGTCACCGCTGGTAAAGAGGTGATTTTGAATATTTCGTTGGAAGAATCAGTTGAAACCCTCAAAGATATAGTGATTACCGGTGAATCAAGCAAAGATATGCCGCTCAACGAACTGGCCAAGGTTAGTGCCCGTACTTTCAGCCTGGAGGAGGTAACCCGATTTTCCGGAGGCAGAAACGATGTAGCTCGACTGGCTACTTCATTTGCCGGTGTAAGCGCTCCGGATGACAGCCGCAACGATATCGTGGTACGTGGCAATTCTCCTTCAGGCTTGCTTTGGCGAATTGAAGGAATTCCCATGGCCACCACCAACCATTTTGCTACTTACGGCACTACAGGAGGTCCAGTAAATGCCCTCAACACCAACATGTTGCGCACTTCCGATTTCCTGTCCGGCGCATTCCCTGCCGAGTATGGAAATGCCAACGCCGCAGTTTTTGATATCAATTTTAGAAATGGCAACCCTGATAAACTGGAGTTTACCGGTCAGCTGGGTGCTTTTACTGGCTTGGAATTTATGGCCGAGGGGCCTTTCCAAAAGTCAAACGATGGATCTTTTGTAGCTTCTTATCGCTATGGTATAGCCAGCCTGGCTGCTACTGGCACCAGTGCCACTCCTTATTATCAGGATTTATCTTTCAAAGTGAACTTTGGAAATACAGCCCTCGGTAAATTTGAAATGTTTGGCCTGGGCGGTTTGAGCAGTATCGATTTTTATGGCGATGAAATTGATGAAAATGATTTGTTTGCCAACCCGGAGCTAGATGCATTCGTAAAAAACGAACTTGGATTGATTGGCCTCAGCCATACTGTCAATCTAAGTAAAAACACCTTTTTAAAAACCAGCATTGGTGCATCCACTAATTTCAACGACTACTTGCAAAATAATATGGTGCGAAATATTGAAGGCAAAAAGATAGATGAATTTTTGGGAGCTTACTCCAGTGACCGTGAAAACCGTTACACGATCACCAGTAATTTAAACAAAAAGTTTAACGCTCGCTGGAAATTAAGAGCCGGAATTTTGCACGAAACCTATCAAATCATCTCCATATGGCGGCAAGCCGACAATTATCCTGAACTGGATATTGATGGTGATGGTATTCCGGATGATTTTATCACCGTGCGAGATGTGGACGAAATTTATAACCTAAGCCAGGCGTATGCTCAGATAGAAAACAACATTACCGATGATTTATCCCTCACTTTTGGTTTGCATAGCCAGTATCAAGCCTTGAATGAAAGCCGGGCCATTGAGCCCAGGGCAGCGATTAGCTGGAGTTTTTCTCCTAGTCAGCGATTGAGTTTTGCCTATGGTTTGCATGCTCAAGCAGCCCCCGGCCCCATTCTATTTTACAATGAGCAATTAGGGGATGGAAGCTATGAACGCACTAACCTGAGCCTGGATTTCATGCAAAGCCATCATTACGTGCTGGGATATGACTTGAACATTGGCAATGACTGGCGATTGAAGACCGAAGCTTACTACCAAAGCTTGTTCGATGTGCCCGTGGAATCCATCCCTTCTAGCTACTCCGTGATAAACCAGGGCGCGGACTTTATTTTTTCAGAAAGAGGCTCGCTGGTGAATGAGGGAACCGGTACTAATTACGGAATGGAGCTTACACTGGAGAAGTTTTTCAGCCGAGGATACTATGTTTTACTTACATCTTCTGTATTTGAATCTACTTACGAAGGCAGCGATGGTATTACAAGAAACACTGCATTCAATACCAACTACGTGGTGAACCTGCTCATGGGAAAAGAATGGTCGTTTGGTAAAAACGGGCAAAACGCCTGGACGCTGGACACCAAATTCACTAATGCCGGTGCAAGGCCCTACACGCCAATTGACCTGCAAGGTTCGCGGGCCAATGGCGGAAGACAAGTCTTGTTTGACGAACGTGCCTTTAGTGAGTTTTATGATCCCTACTTGCGCTGGGATGTTAAGCTTGGGGTAAGGCTCAACAGCACCAAAAGCAGGATTTCACACCAATTCTTCATCGATTTGCAAAACGTTTTGAACTATGAAAATGAATTTGTGAGAAGATATAACCCGGTAACAGATGATATAAACCTGGTTAAGCAAATCGGTTTTTTCCCGGATGTAATGTACCGGATTCAATTTTAACTAAAGATTAAAGGATCGCTTAACCCGCGATCCTTTTCTTTTACTAAACAAATTCAGTTAAAACCATTTGTTAATTGAAGTTAATATCAAGGAGCATAGTATAGCATAAATTGATTCCTCGGCTCATACCACAGCCAAAGTTGATTGCGGATTTCCGGCTCACCATAGGCAAATAGCTGGCCGCCAAAAGAATTAAAATAACGGGCATACGCATCTTCTGAGATTGCTAGCTTTTCCTTTTCAATATACCATTTTGCCATATTAAGTGCAGTAGCTTTATCAATAGTTGTGTATTCTTCCTGATTAACTATAATTGTTTTTCTCTCTATCCTAAAGTATTGTAAGCATTTTGAAAGGCTGACATTTCTGTGGCTGAAAAATCAATTATCTTTCGTTCAAGTTCAAGTTTCTTTCTATTTTCCAATTCCACAATGGTGGTTAAAACTATTGGCTCATATGTTTTATCTTCTTGCTTGTCAGTAACACAGCCAGTCAGCAAAGCAACTATCACAAATAATATCAATTTTTTCATGAATTAAAATTAAATAATTTTATGGCAATAACTACCTCTCAAAAGAAAAATTTATCAACATCAAACTCTTGCAAATGAGATATTTGCCAGGTTCCGGATTCCCGGCTTAACCGAATATTATAGCCATGATCCCAATCGGTATTTGCAAATGTCCATATTGCAGAGGCCTTATCTCCATTGATTTTCAAATTTTTTAATTGCATATCTTGCCAAAATTTATCCGGACTATCCTGACAATTACACCATGGATTAGCTCCGTTGCCATAAGGCGGATAATATCCTAAATAATATTCCACTTCATTGGTTTTTAATTTATGGTCAATGGTCTCTGCTATTTCACGATAACTTTCCAGGAATTCATCTGCAAAAAAACCTGTTTGACGTAATTGTGTAATCCTTTGTTCCATTTTTTGCCAGTCAATAGCAGTGAACATCGTATCATTGCCAGTAACTGGAAAATCTTGAAGGTTGTCACTGGTAAAATACCATTCATACGTTTGACGGACCCGCTCCAAAATAATTGATTCAACATCTTCTGTGCTATCGATTAATGAAGACATTTTTTCCTCTTTTTTTTCTGTATCAATCATAAAAGAATCTTTATTGATGGATCCATTATTGACTTTTACTTCATTAGTTGAATTTGAAGGCTGACAGCCCAACAGGAATGAAAATACCCAGACAAGTTTTATCTTATTCATAAGCATT
>CAZQEZ010000147.1:0-9827 GCA_964592475.1 uncultured Roseivirgaceae bacterium | reverse complement strand
AACTTTTCGGTTTAGCACTGACCTTTAATTTATGCTTTTATTTTCAATTAAGCACTTATGCCCCAATTACTTATACACGATATTGTGGCCAGTTAATTTTATTTTAAATATTCCATAAATCCATTTACACTATCTTGCATTTCCTTTCTCACATTGTCATCCTCAACTTCAGGACATTTCTCAGGATGTAATTTGCAATCCTCCCACATGTCTCTAATTTCGATTAAATCCTGACTTGTGAATTCAAAAATCTGTGTATCAAGAATCGCCATTGCACTCATTTTGGCTTCATAAGACTCGGAAAATAAAATCTTAAATATATCCTTAAGATGTTTGCTGCAATCCAACGACTCCAAGGCAAAAACCATAGTCCCGTTGTAATTGTGATTTTTGAAAATTGATTTAAATAATGGCTCCACAGCTTTATTATCACCAATCTGTTCAAGTGCTAAAGCTGCTCTATCTCTAATCCCTGAATCGTCTAAATCTAATAGTGAAATCAAAAAGTCTGTAATCTCGCTTCCGCCAATGTCTCCAAGTTTATCTGCGGAGGACTTAACTAGCTCCCAATCCTCCGAAAACATATTCTTTTTCAATTGTTCAATATCATCAACCATTTGTTTATTCATTGAGGTAGTCAATTTAATAGAATTGTTCATTTCCTTTCTGGTCTTTTTTATTGATTTTTTCAAAGCCCTTTTCTTCGACCATTCAGTCAAAAGAGAATTAGGGTCAGATGCCATCTCATCTAATTCTTTCTTGGTGTATCCTTTAAAATCTCTAATCGTTACGTGGTAACTATCTGACATGCTCGTATTTTTTTAATTAGCCATAACGGGTCTCGTGTATGAGAAGTAGCGGATTTAAAAGCATCTCACTTTCAGTTTAGCACTGACTTTATTAAAAGCAATGACCCTTAATTTATTACTGAACCCGCTATTTCTTATACACGCTGTTGGCGGTTTGTTGTTTTTTTCGTTATTGTCAACCAAGGTGTTATTATTAATGATATTAGTCCTGCGGAAATCACAGTCACTATAAAGTTTCCGTATTGTTTCAGTTCTAGTCCGCTTAAAAGTCTTAATGCAATAATTATCAAAGTTAGTCCTGCTAAAATTGTCCAATATTGCAAATTTATATTTTTCATATCTAATTTCGATTGAAAACCTGGGAAAAGATTCAAATAGTTTTGCTCATTATCCTCTCTGGTATCAAATAGTTTAGTATCAATCAGGGTTTGTTCCAGACGGGCAACAATGGCAATATCCAGCTTACCCAACATGGTGGATAGATACCGTATAGCGCGTGTACTTAAAGTTTTTTTAACTTGTATATCCCGAAACCAACTTGGATCGGAAAAATCATTGCCAACCACTGTTACAGCCACTGTGTCATTGACAGAGATATATGGATCTACATCAATGTCAGTCTGCCGAGTAAAACTCAACTCCTCTACAGTTAACTCCGAGGCAACATCTGGAGGCGAGATTTTCTCTACCTTGATCGTGAGATAAGTATATAGGTTTTCAATGCCAGCTTTTTTGCTGCGATCTTTAATCTCAATGTTAGTAACCGTCCCTGTTACATCCATGTGTCGCGGCCTTGAATCAGTACTTCATAATCATAGTCATTGTCCAGTGACCGGAAAGTAGACTTATAACCAGTTTCGAGCTTTCCATAGGTGAAGGGGTGCACATAGTCTGCTTGCAATATCGCCGTAGTGGTTCCTAAGTTTATTGGTTTGTTTAGTTGTACGGCATTTATTTTTTTAGTTTTATAACCTACAAATATTATAGTAATATCATAAGTGCCTTCTCTGGTTTGTAAACTAAAAGAGCCGTCTTTTCTACTAATGGCTCCCGCCACCGGGGATTTGCCATCTTTTTCAGATAAGGCTACTTGAGCAAAAGGTACGGGTTCTCTTTGTTCGTCTACAATAGTTCCTTCAAGCTTAAAAGTTTGGGCAAAACTTGACAACGTAATACTTATTAGTAATATTAAATTTAGAAATAAAAGCATAATCATGAGAAAAAATATCGGTTAGCTAAAATCAAATTTGTAACTGAAGGGTAAAGCTGAATGTTTGTGCGAAGGTCTTTTATTAAACGAAAGTTGTATAATTCTTCAATCAAAAATAATAGCTGTGCAACAATAGACTAAACTTAAAGCTTATTGTATAGCACTAAAATTAGCTTTACAGCCGGATTCTCAGCGAGCGTTATGTTAAAGTAGCTAAATTTTTAGCTGCATAATTTATATTGGCCGATGATTATGTACCATATTCAAAATTTCAAAATTTTTAATAACTCAATCATATGTATTATGTTAATATAAAGTATGAGTAAATAAGGGATAAAACGGAATTAAAAGTTTGTTTTAGAGCACCCTATTTATACTTTTGCAGTGAATTTTATTTTTCAAACTAAACTATAGAAAAACTATGGCTATAAAAGTAGGTATTAATGGTTTTGGTAGAATTGGAAGATTAGTTTTCCGAGCTGCCTATGGAAATCCCAACATTGAAATAGTTGGAATAAATGACCTAATCGACGTTGATTATATGGCGTACATGCTTAAGTACGATTCCACTCACGGATTATTTGCAGGTGACGTAAGTCATAAAGAAGGAGCATTAATTGTAGACGGAAAAGAAATATCAGTTAGTTCTGAGCCTAACCCGGCTGATTTGAAATGGGGTCAAAGAGGTGCTGAATATGTAGTTGAATCTACAGGCTTATTCCTTACAAAAGAAAAATGTCAGGGTCACATTGAAGCAGGCGCTAAAAAAGTAGTAATGTCTGCTCCTTCTAAAGATGATACTCCTATGTTTGTAATGGGGGTTAATCATGAAGATTATAAAGCCGACATGCAATACGTGTCAAACGCATCTTGTACTACCAATTGTTTAGCACCCATTGCTAAAGTATTGAACGATAATTTTAATATTGTAGAAGGTTTAATGACTACCGTACACGCGGTAACAGCTACGCAAAAAACAGTGGATGGTCCTTCGAAAAAAGACTGGAGAGGTGGACGTGGCGCTTACCAGAACATCATTCCATCGTCTACAGGTGCGGCAAAAGCAGTAGGTAAGGTAATTCCTGACTTAAATGGTAAATTAACCGGTATGGCATTTCGAGTACCCACTCCTAATGTTTCAGTAGTTGACCTTACCTGTCGTCTGGAAAAAGGTGCTTCTTACGAAGCAGTATGTGCAGCTATGAAAAAAGCTTCTGAAGGCGAATTGAAAGGCGTACTAGGATATACTGAAGACTCTGTAGTTTCTAACGACTTCTTAGGCGACAAGCGAACTTCAATATTTGATGCAGGTGCTGGTATTAGCTTAAATGATAACTTCGTGAAAGTAGTAAGCTGGTATGATAACGAAATGGGTTACTCTACCAAAGTACTTGAGCTTGTTGAGCACATGAACTCGGTGAAGTAATTATTTTAAGTTTAGTTATATTAAAAAAAAGCCTCCTTAGTGGGGCTTTTTGTTTTTCATGCCTTAGGTCTTTGTCCTATTGCCGACAATAAACCTCATTTAGTCACCCTTACTAAAAATATCTTACCATGGCATTAGTTATACCCTAAAGATTTTATGAGAATTTTATTTTGGCTATCTATTTTCTTAGTATTAACTTACAATAGTTGTGGGCAAACCAGGAAAGGCTTCGATTTATCCAATGCTACAATACCTGTTAAACAAATTAAAGATGGTGGTCCTCCCAAAGATGGCATCCCTTCCATCGACAACCCAAAATTTATCACAGCCGAACAGGCAAATTTAGATGATAACGCGCGCGTATTAGGAGTAAAATTTAATAAGGTAATAAAGGCCTATCCAATTTCCATTATGAATTATCACGAGATAGTCAATGATCAATTTGCCAAACATCCGGTGGTAATTACCTATTGTCCATTATGTGGTAGTGGCATAGCTTTTGATGCACTTATCAATAAGAAACCTCATACTTTTGGAGTATCAGGGCTACTTTACAACAGCGATGTATTGCTCTACGATCGGCAATCAGAATCACTATGGTCGCAAATAATGATGAAAGCAGTTGCCGGCGCTAAAGTAAGAGAGGAGTTAGTAATGTTGCCTACCAGCAATACAACCTGGCAAAGCTGGAAAAAGAAGCATCCCAATACTATGGTGCTTTCTAAAGAAACAGGTTATCGTCGCAATTATGCCAGCAACCCTTATCCTGAGTATAATGAGTCCGCTCAGCTCTATTTTGAGGTAAATAATACTGATAGTCGTTTTCATCCTAAGGAAACCGTGGTAGGCATAGCAGTAGATGGAAAGTTCAAAGCTTATCCCTTCTCTGAATTAGCAAAAGCTGGCAAAGGCAAAATTGAAGATCAATTGAACGGTAAAAATTTAATTATAGCATTTGACAAGAAAAATCAAAGCGCCACGGTCTATAACAAAGAAAGAGAAGAAATTCCCGGCTTAACCACGTTTTGGTTTGCCTGGTACGCGTTTCATCCTGAAACTGAGGTTTGGATGATTAAAAATCAATAACTTTAATCTTTAAAACGCTCAACTTATGCTATATTTCAATAGTTTTCTACGCGATAAATTTTCCTGTTAAGGCGGCCACGTCTTTTTTTCCAGTCAAAGTCGAGCTTGTTGAGCATTTGTTTTCTGTCCGGATTAAGTTTGTGCTGCTCTGATCTAATGCGACTGATCCACTTGCCCAATTTTTTATTTCTAGGCCAGTTTACCGGAACTCTGGTATGCCCAAAAGCTTTTTTGAAGTCCACCAGCTGCTCATACATATCTTTCCAGGGAATGATGGTCTTTTTCATTACGGTCCAGTCAAAATCCAGCTTATCCAGCAAAGCCACTTGCTTTTTATTATGCGCTTTGCGTCCGGCCAGGCGAGTACGAGAAACCCACTGCCCTAGTTTATGATTTTCTTCCCATCCCCATGGCACTCTGGCATGCCCAAATCTTTTCTTAAATTCAACCAATTGATTGTAGCGTTTCATCCAGTAAGCTTGGTGCAGATCCCAGGCAAAACCGATTTCATCAAGTTTTTCGATTCGATCGAGACTTAAATTACCGGTATGGTAAAACTTACGTTGCGCACATGTCCATCTTTGCAATGGCCGGTCTATTTTTAATGATACTTGTAGTTTACCGTATTTATTTTTATAATCGACCAGTTTTTGGTAATTGGTTTCCCAAATGTCGTCGTATTTTTTATCTACATACTTCCAGGCTTCATTTTTCCAGGCAAAGCCGATTTTATCCAGGCGTTTTTTCTTTTCCGGGTCCATGTTGCCATGTTTATCAATTGTTCTTTGGGTACTCACCCAAATGCCCAGGTGCCTGTTCTCTTTCCAGTTAACTGGTACTACACAATCGCCAAATCTTTGCCTGTAGTCGCACAATTGCTGAAATCTTTCCTCCCATTGCTGCTCTTGCAATACGGTACAATCCCATATAAAACCAATTTCATTCAGTCGTTCTTCTCTTTCCGGCAGTAGCCGATCTTTACTTTTTAAGGTTCGTTGTCTATCAACCCATCCGGCTAGCCTTTGATCGTGATAAGCAAGCGGCACTTTGGTATGACCATTTTCCTTTTTAAACGAGCATAACAAGTCAAATTTTTCATCCCATTGATCTTCAAACAACTCCCGACAGTCCCAAACGAAATCCAGTTTTTCAAGTTTTTCCACCCGGTTTTTGGGCATATTACCTTCAGCATATCTTCTTCTTTGCACCAGCACCCAATTACTTAGTCTTCTGTTTTCGGGCCACTTCTGAGGCACTTTTGCATTCCCGTATTTCCGGTGATATTCTTCCAGCTGCTGGTACATTTCCTGCCATTTCCACTCCCGTAAATCCTTGCATTCCCAATACACGCCCAGATAGTCAAGCCTATTTTTCCTTTCGGAACTTAAAAACTCTTTATTTTTTAATTGTTGCATTAGCCAGGAATGCAGCTCTTCATAGGCAGGATCTGTGGCAGGCACATGTGCATGTCCGTATTTTTTGGCAAATTGTTGAAGTTCCATAAACTTGTCTTCCCAGGGATAGTGGTCATCCGAAAAATCGAATTCAAGTAGTACTAGCTTCTCTTTTAAGGCAGCAGGAAGTTCATCTTTTATTTTACGCTGCACCCTTACCCAATTGGTAAGTTTTTTATTGGTATGATCTGGTGGGACATTGCAATGCTGATGTTTCTGTTTAAACTCCTTGAGATTTTCAAACTGCTTATGCCATTCAGCAGTTATTTCATGTGTGAATTTCATTGTGTGTTGTTGTTTGAAAAATTTGACCTTGACCTTAACTAAAGTATAATATACACCGTAGCTGACGCAAATATATTATAAATGACTTAATTAAAATAGTAGGTAATTGAAATTATTGATCAAAACATGTAATTTTTAGATATTTTAATGAGGTTTTCATCTAAAATTTAAAATTCAATAATCAACAACAGATCAATAACCGTATATTTTACACTAAAAATTTTTTACTTAAAGCTGTAAATCTCTTAATCAGGAATGATTAATAAACAAAAATGTGATTTTTGTCTTTGTTTCGTAAAACGAGATAAACTTAAAAAAATTGTTTTTACTATCATAAAATGCGCCAAGTAGTTTTTTGATTAAAATTATATTTTCTTAATGCATTTAATTTTCTCATTTTTGTATTAGCAATTAAATTGAAATTCATGTCTAAAAGTTTATTTATTCCTGTTTTCTTATTTATAATCGTTTTTGCACAGGCTCAATCGGCTGAAGACCTGGACAAAAAGAATGGTTTTCAAGACATTATCCTGCTGTCATCGGCTAAGGGTAACGTAAAACTTGAGTTTCAAAAAGATGTAGATCATGAAAAAGTACCGCATTCGCAGGTTCAATACTACGAGGCAGGCAAGGGCGAATATGAAACAATTGGAACTGTGAAAATAAAAAGCCTGGAAGCGTGGGCGTATGACGATCAAATTTTTCAAATTAGAGTCATTACCAAACAAGATCCGGATCTTTACAAAGGGTTGCGACAGGTATTTGGGAAACCTGCTTATTCTGTACGGGAGGACTTGTATTACTGGAGTGGAGAAAAAGTATATCTTACCTATCAAGCTGTAGACAAAAATAAATTGGAATTGGTTTATTTTTCCAAATTGCTGGATGATATTCTAAAAAATGAAAAAAAAGAAGAAATCGACGACATAGCCAACGATTTTTAAACAGATTGTCATAAAATATTCATTATTCTTCTTCAATTTTGGCTATTGCAAAATGAATGTTTTTTATGTCATATCATTTTAATAGAATAGCCATAAAAGTGGGATCCAACGTGCTTACCGATGAAAACGGGCACCTGGATGATAATATTATTCAACAGTTAGTATTCCAACTGGCAAAAGTGGTACAGGCTGGTACAGAGGTAGTGTTGATTTCCTCCGGGGCTGTAGCTTCCGGTCGTAGCATTTATAACTTCAGGCAAAAGATAGATACGGTTTCGTCACGACAACTGTTGTCTGCTATCGGGCAGGTAAAGTTGATCAATCAGTATAGTTATCATTTCCAAAAACAAAATCTGCAGGTAGCGCAAGTATTGGTTACCAAAGAAGATTTTCGTACTCGCATCCACTACCTTAATATGAAAAACTGCTTGCAAGTACTGCTTAGTAGCCAAATAATTCCAATCGTTAATGAGAATGATGTAGTAGCTGTCACCGAATTAATGTTTACAGACAATGATGAACTAGCAGGCCTGGTGGCTAATATGATCAATGCCGATGCTTTAATTTTATTAAGCAATATTGATGGCGTATATAATGGAGACCCTTCCAATCCTAACAGTAAAGTAATTGAAGAAATTACAGATTTAAATATAGACTTCAGTAAAATAGTTACGCACAAAAAATCTGAATTTGGCAGGGGAGGTATGATTACCAAATGCAATATGGCAGCCAAAATAGCTGCCACTGGCTTACATGTTTTTATAGCCAATGGCAAGTCTTCAGATATCATTTTAAATATTGTGCAAGGTAATAATAAAGCTGGTACCCATTTTATTCCCGGGGGTAAGGTGCAGAGCGGTCTAAAAAAGTGGCTTGCTCACAGTGGCGGTTTTAGTAAAGCAAAAATAATGATCAACGATGGCGCTTTACACGCTCTTAGATCAAAACAAGCCATCAGTGTGCTTCCAATAGGTATCATAAAATTAGCGGGAGAATTTCGTAAGGGAGACCTGCTTGAAATTGCTACCGCTGATGGTGAAGCTATCGGTTGGGGGGTAGCGCAATATGGCTATGAAAAGGCCGGTGAGCGAATGGGACAACATAACCAGAAGCCGCTAATTCATTATGATTACCTCTATTTAAAGTAATATTATTTATTTATAATCTAAAAAATTGAGCCATGGCAGATCCACAAGAAATATTGTTGGCAGTAAAACACGCGAGCGCCTTTTTATATCATTTGCAAGAAGATAAAATTAATCAAATACTACAAGACCTGGCTACGCAGGCCAGGCAAAGTCAGGAGCAAATATTAAAAGCAAATCAACAGGATTTAGCTCGAATGGATCCTGATAATCCTAAGTATGATCGTTTGAAGCTAACGTCAGAACGAATAGAAGCCATAGCCATCGACATTGAAAATGTAGTAAAACTTCCTTCGCCATTGGGTAGTGTATTGTCAGAAAAAAAGCTGAACAATGGCCTTCATTTGCAAAAAACTTCTGTGCCGATAGGCGTAATTGGTGTGATTTACGAAGCACGGCCCAATGTGACCTTTGATGTGTTTTCGCTTTGTCTAAAAGCTGGAAATGCCTGTGTGCTTAAGGGCGGTAGTGATGCTGAGGCTTCGAATAGTGCTATTGTGGCATTAATTCGACGCGTGCTTGCAAGTCATGGTATTGATGAAAATGTTGTGGGACTTATGCCAGCTACTCACCAGGGTGCTGCTCAAATACTTCAGGCGGTTGATTTAGTGGATGTTATTATCCCGCGGGGTAGTCAGCAGTTGATTAATTTTGTGCGTGAAAATGCTAAGGTGCCCGTAATCGAAACCGGTGCTGGCATAGTACACACCTATTACGATGAATTTGCAGATTCTGAAAAAGGCCTGGCGATTGTTCACAACGCTAAAACCAGAAGAGTAAGTGTATGCAATGCACTTGACTGCTTGCTGGTTCATCGAGCAAAACTCGTCGAACTAGCAAAAATTGTCCAGCCCTTAGCAAAATTTAATGTTCATCTTTATGCCGATCGGGAAGCGTACGATATTTTGATCAATTCTTACCCCACCGAATTGTTGTCTTTGGCCAGTGAAGAGCACTTTGGCACAGAATTTCTGGATTATAAAATGGCCATAAAAACAGTGTCAAATATTGAAGAAGCTTTAGCTCACATTGCCACCCATAGCTCTAAACACAGCGAGGCCATCATTACGGAAAATCAAGATCGTGCAGATTTATTTTTACGTGCAGTAGATGCAGCAGCAGTTTATGCCAACACATCCACGGCATTTACTGATGGTGCCCAATTTGGACTGGGTGCCGAAATTGGCATAAGCACGCAAAAACTACACGCCCGGGGCCCCATGGGCTTAATGGAGCTTACCACCTATAAATGGATAATAAGAGGTACTGGCCAGGTGCGAGAGTAGACAAAAGCGCGACCAGGCCTGAAAATATTTTGTCGTCAGTAATCCACTATTTTTAGCTGCAAAAAAATAAATAGGAAACGTGTCCGACTTTGGCTGATGACGTTTTGCATTAGACTTGGCTGCAGTGCTTTTGGTTGGGGATTTCTCGCATCCAATGCTTCGCAAAGGATGCCACGAAATGA
>CAZQEZ010000146.1:0-9981 GCA_964592475.1 uncultured Roseivirgaceae bacterium | reverse complement strand
ATCAGCTCACTTCAAAATAGTTGTCGATATCGCAAAGGTTACAACTGATACTCCAAAGCTTTTCGGCATCTTCTTGACTGTACGATCTTTGGGAAGAAGATTTAGGTTTACACTTATCCCAGTATTTCCCTGATTGACCGGCAGCCTCAGGTGATGTAGCTAAGTAAATAGAGGTTGCTGCACCCTCCGCGGGAGACACACCGCCCATTCTACGTAGCTTCCATACTAAACCATGAATAGAAAAAGTATGCTTAAGTCCTATGTCGGTTTTTACCAGGCCGGGCTGTACCGCGTAAATACTAATATTGTCATCAGGTTTTCTACGATCAAACTCGTAAGTAAACAATACATTTCCAAGTTTAGACTGTGCATAAGCTCTTAGGCCATGATATTTTCCTTCCAGACTTAAATCTTTAAAATGCATTTTACCTTGAAAATGAGAGTCGGAAGCAACATTTACCACTCTTGCTTCCGGTGCTTTACGCAATAAAGGAAGCAATTGGTGGGTGAATAAAAAGTAAGCTAAATGGTTAACTGCAAATTGAGTTTCTATTCCATCTTCGGTGAGTACTCTTTTACTAAACCAGGTGCCGGCATTATTGACTAATACGTCTATTTTATCCCACTGCTTGCCAATGGCCTGAGCACCATTTCTAATTGAATTCTGCGAGCCCATGTCCACTACTTGAAGCGATACATTTTCATTGCCCGACTGCTCTTTAATTTTATTTACGGCTTCTTCGCCTTTTCCCCGATTGCGACTAACCACAATTAAATTAGCACCTTTTTTGGCTATGGCCAATGAGGTTTCAAATCCGATACCGGAATTTCCACCGGTTACTATGCAATTTTTTCCGTTCATTTTTTCTTTATTATAAAAAATCAATATCTACATTGAATGGGTACTTCATTAAATAATGCAAAGCCTCATCCACGGTCATACCTTCAAATAAAACCTTATGCAAAGTTTCAGTTATTGGGGCCCTTAAATTGTAAAATTCAGCAAGCTTTTTGGTAATTCGAGTAGTGTTAATACCCTCGGCTACCTCTTCCATTGATTCCAAGATTTGCTCTAAATTTTCACCTTTGGCCAAACGATAACCGACAGTAAAATTACGGCTCAAAGGGCTACTGCAAGTAGCTATTAAATCTCCAATACCTGCTAAACCCAAAAAAGCCTGCACATTGCCTCCAAAAGCACGCCCTAGGTAGATCATTTCTACCATGCCCCTACTTATTAACAAAGCCCGGGCATTTTCTCCCAGGCCCATGCCCGAAATAGCGCCAGAAGCTATAGCTATAATATTTTTTAAGATCCCGGCCAGCTCCACCCCTACCAGGTCACGGCTACCATAAACTTGAAACCTGTCCGATCGTAGTAAACGCTGCCCTTCTCGTATTACTTCATCAAAATGACTGGCTACCACAGTAGCTGCCGGTTGTTCATCGGTAAGCTCTTTAGCCAAATTAGGTCCGGCTAAGCAACCTACCCTTATCACAACACTTTCTTCCCTGATCACTTCACTCATGGTATTTACTTTGTTGCGGCTAAGCAAAGTATCATCATCAAATATTTGCCCCATATCCGATTTTGATAAATCAAGTCCCTTAGTTCCATGGATCAAAATATGGTAAGGATGTAAAAATGGTGCAATTTGATTCACCATTTTACGAAAATTAGATGATGGGACAATGGGAAAGATAACATCGCAACTTTCTGTTAAATACTCCAGATCACTGGTAGGCTCCACCCTGGAATCAATTTTTTGCCCGTAGCTTGTATTTTGATCTTTTATCTCATCTACAATTTCTTGTTTACGGGCATATATAATTACCTGTGCATTATTGGCCAATATATTGGCTATGGCTGTACCAAAACTACCGGCACCTATTATGCCTACTGCATTAGAAGTGTTTTTCGAGGCCATAACCATCTAATCTATTATGATAATAATACAATATATTCAAATCCTGTGTTGTAATTTCTCCCTCTCTGTTCTTCAATAAGGCTCTTTTGGCATGGTACATGCCCACATTCTGAATACCGTTTGCAATAACTTCATCAGGTTCGCCCACTAGATTGGGGGCTAATTGCAGTTCATCCTTATCTGACATGTTGAATATTACACCACGCAGGCGAAGAAAGCTTTGCTTAAAATATTCATAATCGATAATCAAATCTTCTTCAGGTAATCTTAGTAAACTAAAAAGATCCAGCTTGTAATATTTCTGTTGAATTAACTTAAATGCAACATATGCTACCAAGTGACTATGAAAAACTTGGTTGAGCTTATGAAATTTCTCAACTATATGCTCACTAAGAGAACGGGTGTACTCCATTTCTCGCTGGTAATCATGGGTAATATGTCCGTTACTCATGAAATAGTCCCTCGTGTTTACTTTTCTTCCTCGTTTATCAATACTAAAGCCATTTTCATCTACCTCATTACCAAAAAGATCCATGGGGTTGCCTAAAGAAACTGATATGTCTGAGCCTTTAGTAAAAAAGCTAAATAGAAATGTGATAATTTTATACGAAGTAGAATATTCATCATTTTCGATATAATAACGCTCCTGACCCTGCTGCTTTAAATAAGCATTGATTAAGGAAGGCGCTTCCAGCACAAAATTGTAATTTAGCACTACCGGCACGATGAATATTTTATTAGACACGTTTTCAGGATTACGCTCAAAAAGAAGCCTTTGAGCCTCTATAGCAGTGCCCAGTAAACCCAGCTTAAGGGTTTTTTCTATTTTACCAGATCGCGAGCGAGTACCTCCCGGAAAAAATAAACTATGACAACCTTTGAGAATAGCTTGAGTAGAATAAGACTTAAGGGTTTCTAAATAAGGAAGGTTCTTCTTTCTGCGATCTACTTTGTAAGCACCCAAACTGTTCATAAAATAGGCAAACAAATCGATATTGAAAAGATTGAGACCCGCGCCATAAATAAAAGGTGGCAGCCCTAACGTGTGAATTATATAGCCTATCAGCACAGAGTCAAGATTACTGAAATGAGTAGGAACCATCACAATGGTACCTATGCGTGCAAGCTTGCGCAAGAGGTCTGTTTCACCAGTAATATGTATCTTATCTTGTAAAGTAAGTTCATTGCTCCAAAAAGACCCAAAACGCTTTATACGAGAGGCATTGAGCAGCCGTGCAAACCAAAACGTGACCATGGACCGGGCCATACGATAAGATGTTCGCTTAAAATTACCCGTGATTTCTGTTGCATACCTATTTATAATCTCTCGAAGTAATTCTTCTGCCTGATTTTGGTCCTTACCATTGGTAGAAATGTCTAACAAGCGGGATTTTACTTTATTCCAAAAAAAATAATCGTCTTCGGGGTCTACTTTCCAGGGATTTTGAGCTATTCTCAGTTTTTCTTTGTAATGAGTTAATTCCAGCTCTTCAACTAATGAATTGTTTCGAGGTTTCAGGCTTTTTATTCGCTGAAGGCTATCTTCAGTAACTTCTTCAATAAATGATTTCCTGTTTTGACTTAGCTGTACTACCGGCCAATCACCAGGCCCGGGTAAAACTGGTTCAAACTTTTTTTTAGTATAATAATTTTTTACAACTTTCATAATATGGGTTTCAGCAGCAAAATACCAACTATGGAAGCTCTATTGTTTTGCTATGGCTTCTTCATTGATGTAGCCATAAATCATTGGAAATAGATACTTACTATTGTCTCTGTTCTCAAATGCTATTTGCGACTTTAACAAAAATGGATTCAAAGCTACAAACGATTTGTCAAACTTTTGTTCAAAATCTGATCTTTGCTTTTTCATTTGCTCAAAGGTATAGGCTTGCACCGGATAATTAGGAAAAGAAATATCACCGCCGGAATAATCTTTTACCGGTAAGTAAATGTACCAAAATCGCGGGTTTTCTCCAGCCCTTATATAATTATTTAAAAAATGCACAAATGCCTTTAGGTTATCCGAAATGGAACGCAAAGGAAAATATTCTTGCTTTACTTTCAAGTCTACCACCAATACATCTTCACCGTTGTATCCCAGGTACATAATCAAAACCCCTGCTATAAAAATACTGATAATAAGTATAGGTGAGCTATAATACACGAACATGGCAACTACTGAAAACGAAGCTGTAATGCCTCCCACAATTATTGGAATCAATATTTTTTGACGGGTAAAGTAAAGATTGACAATATCCTCTAAACGAAAAACATGAGATTTGCCTCGATAAACAAGCATTAAATGATTTTCTAATAGAAGCGCTTTATTTTTCTGATTACCAGCGCGATTTAAATAAACAATAGCTTTAGCTTCTGTTTCAATGCTCATTTTTAAGCTTCAATTTATTTATAACCGGGTTTGCATAAATATTTAGAAAAGTTTTTCTGCTTTCGGTGGCTTCTCTTTCAATTGATAATAAATTGAATTTATACTGCATATATTCCTCAAATTTATTTTTTGTCTCTTGGTCATATTCATGAGCAAATTTATCCGTATTGTGAAGCATATCATAAGCAATATAATTGGTAGGCCAAAGATGATACAGGCTATGGATACTTTTATCAATAATGTCTGCCAGCATTTTTAGCTGTTCATTTTTTTTGGATATGACAGCAAGTTGCTGCAATTGGCCACTTAATGGTTGACCAAATGAAAATTTTACCCTACCCTTAGGCCGAAAAATACCAGCAAACATGCTTTCCAAATCATCTTGTACTGTTTTTTTGTAGCCGGGTGTAGTTATTTCTTTTACCTTAAACCCATCGCAAGGCTCATACTCATAACTTATTGCAACAGGCACTACCTTCAATTCTGTAAAATCTTGAGGTATATTACCACTACCACTCAAACTGATCATCTTGAGCAACGCCGGATTTGTTTTATCATCGCCATCCTTCGTGCGCCCTTCACGCTGCGCTATCCAAACAGAAGTATTCTTTTCAATTGTGTGCCTAATGTAGTTTGACAACCGTGTAGTCTCATCCACGATTTTTTCTTTAGGCATCGATCGTTTTACTACAAAGCTTTTATTGAGCTTTACTACTTCAGTAATCCATGGAAAAATCAACAAATTATCACCAATAGCTATTTCAGTAGTCTCTCTACCATTATCAAAAAGAATAAAATTAAGAAAAGCAGAGTCGAGTACAATGTCACGATGGTTGGTGATAAATAAAAAGGCCTGATCTTTATCCAGTAGGTCAACTCCTTCATTTTCAAGACCTTTGGTTGTCTGACTTATGATCCTTTCTAAAGTCTTATAAATAATTTGTCCCTGAAATTCCTCTTGAGTTGAAATTCCTGAAAACATGCTTTTTATTTGATCATTGCTAAACTCGGAAAATACATAACGAACAGCCTTAAGAAATTGTGGTTCTTCAATCAACTTTTGTAATACACCAGCTACCTCATGATCTCGATAAGATCTGATATCTTCAAAATTGTTATCCATAGGATACTATCCTTGTTTTATATGTTTAGCTGCGGCTTTGTCTAAATACCATTCCATATTGCCCAATATAGGCATTATATGAGCTATGGGGTATCTTTTGCCTTCCATTTCCTGGTTAAATACCATGTCTACCATAGCCGCTTTATTTTCACCGGTAGTAAGCACAAAAATATTTTCAGCATTATTAATTAATTTGCCGGTAAAAGTTACCCTTTGTTGCTTAGTTACCGGATGCACCGCAGAGTCGCAAATTTTATCAGAATGTAATTTCATTATTTGATCCGGAAAAATAGAAGCGGTGTGACCATCTTCACCCATTCCTAGCACAATTAAATGAAAGCGAGGCACACCAAACTGCTGAGGCACTTTGGCAAAAATGTAGGTAGCATATTCATTTGGTTCTTCTTCGGGGTCACTGGAAGTATTTACTGGAAACACTTGATCATCTGGTAAGTCAATTTTATCCAGCAAATGTTTTTTTGTCATTCCATAGTTACTTTCCGGGTCATCATAAGGCACAAAACGCTCATCTACAAAAAAGAAATTGATTTTCTCCCAGGGAAGTTTGTCTTTATAGTTCGTGGCCAATTCATCAAACAAAATTTTGGGAGTATTTCCACCGGAAAAAGCAATGTTGTAGGTGCCTTTAATGCCTGGCTCGTTGGTTTGAAAAAAATGGTGCAGCTTTTTAGCAAATTGCTTTGCTACTTCACTCGGGTTTTCAAAAATGTTAATTTTTGCATCCATGTTATAACTATTCCTATATTTGTTATTGCTAAAATACATTACAATTCACAATAAATCCCATCATTTGCTAAATTTTTACACGGGTAACGCCAGGTTAAATGTGGCTCTTCAATTAAACCATCTGTTTGTTGTGGCCCCCAGGCACCCGCGGGATATCCATAAATTTTTATTTTCGGATTTGATTGCCAGGCTTTTAGTATAGGATCTACAAAATTCCAGGCTGCTTCTACGGCATCTCCTCTTTCGTACAAGGTAGCATCGCCATGCATGCAATCAAGTAATAGCCTTTCGTAAGCACTAGGTAAATAAGTATCAGCCAAATCGGAATAATGAAAGTCCATGGCCACATCTTGCACTTTAAATCCAGCACCAGGTACTTTCATACTAAATTTCAAAAGTATACCTTCGTCCGGTTGAATACGTATAACTAACTGATTGGGCGACTTGCTTATATTTTCATGATGTGAAAAAATATGGTGAGGGGTTGGCTTAAAGTGAATTACTATTTCAGTAACTGAAGTAGGCAACCTTTTACCGGTACGAACGTAGAAGGGTACACCTCCCCATCGCCAATTATCAATATTAAATTTTACTGCAAAAAATGTTTCTGTTTTAGAATTTGGATCTACTCCTTCTTCTTGCCTGTAACCCTTTACTTTTTTACCCTTAATAACGGAATCAGTGTATTGACCTCTTATTACATTTTTGTGAAGGTCAGCTTCTTTTAATGGCCTTATGGATTCAAGTACTTTTATCGATTCGTTTCGTATCGATTTGGCATCGAAAGAAGTTGGCGGCTCCATTGCTACCAGGCTTACCAGTTTAAGTAAGTGATTTTGAAACATGTCGCGCATAGCCCCGGAGGTGTCGTAATAGCCTCCTCTATTCTCTACACCCAAGCTTTCTGCCGATGTAATTTCTACATGATGGATATAATGTTGATTCCAGAGAGGTTCAAATATATTATTTGAAAAGCGGGTAACCATTATATTTTGCACTGTCTCTTTTCCCAGGTAATGGTCTATCCTGTAAATAGAGTCTTCATTGAAAAATTGAAGTAATTCTTGATTAAGGGCTCTGGCAGATTCCAAATCATATCCAAAGGGCTTTTCCACAATCAATCGATTAAAGTGTCCTTCAAAATTTTTGTTTAATCCTTGTGCAGCCAAATACTTGGGTACAAGTGGATATAGGCTGGGAGGCGTTGCTAAATAAAATATATAATTTGCTTGAGTGTTTAAATCCTGGTCTAACTGTTGCAGCCTTACTTTCAACTTACTATAATCATCTTTTTCCTGAGTGTTGATGGACACGTAATGAAGCTTATGGCAGAAGCTTTCAATTGCTTCATTATTATTCTGATAATCGCCTTTTAAAAATTTAATGATCCCCTTGAGCATTTTTTCCCTGAAAGCTTTATCAGATAACCTGGTGCGACCTACTCCTAAAACTGCAAATTTTTCGGGCAAAAGCTTTTGTTTTTGCAAGTCAAAAATAGCAGGAATTAGTTTACGCTCTGTTAGATCGCCTGATGCGCCAAAAATTACTAAAATCTGATTTTCAGGTACTCTCATATTTGTTTTCTAAGAAGCATGCCCTTATAATAAGCTCAGTTAAAATATTTTTGCCAGCTGCAAAATTAATAAAAAGATATTTTGTAATCGGATTAGCGGCAGATTATTTGCAAAAGTTAAATTGTACCAAATAATTAAAGTATTTTTTTGTGAAAATTATAGAAAACCATAAATTACAAAAATCTTCCTAAACCTCCTCTGCTACTTGATTATGCTCCGAAATGAAAGAAAAATTGATATCCGGATAATGCCCCATAACTACTTGTAATATTCCTTTTGATTCAGCTGTGAATACCGGTTTATCGTCCTTATCATACACGATATAGGAATATTTCCGCTTGATAAAATCTTGTAGTGCCGCTGAATTATCTGAACTTACCCAGCATGCTCTGTACAGCATCATTGACTGAAATCTGGCTTTAGCACCATATTCATTTTCCAGGCGGTAACGAATCACATCAAATTGCAGATCACCCACTGCGCCAATAATTTTACGATTACCTGGCTGCTTAGTGAAAAGCTGAGCCACACCCTCTTCAGTGAGCTGCTCAATTCCTTTATCGAGTTGTTTGGCTTTGGCAGGATTTTCGTTGATAACTTCTTTAAATATTTCAGGAGAAAAACTAGGAATGCCCCTGAACATTAATTCCTCTCCCTCGGTAAGAGTATCACCTATTTTAAAGTTACCGGTATCATAAAGTCCAATTACATCACCAGGATAAGCAAAGTCAATAACTTCTTTGTCTTGTGCCATAAATGTAGCAGGATTGTTAGAACGTAAATTACGCTTTAAGCGTGTGTGAAAATACATTTTACCTTTTTCAAAAACGCCACTACATATTCGCATGAAGGCTATTCGGTCTCGATGACGTGGATCAATATTGGCGTGAATTTTAAAAACAAACCCGGAAAATGCCTCTTCGGAGGGGGTAATAGCGCGAATGTTAGTAGAACGAGGCAAAGGATTAGGGGCTAATTCGATAAATGTATCCAAAAGCTCCTGCACACCAAAATTATTAAGTGCGCTACCAAAAAATATGGGCGCCACCTTTCCGGATTGGTAAGCCTCCTTGTCCAATTCACCATACACCTCTTCAATTAAGGCTACTTCTTCTCGTAATACATCAGCATCATCGGCCACTAAATCATCAAGTTTTTTGTCTTGTAAGTCTTTTATTGCCACAACTTCTTTTTCTATAGAAGTTTTATTAGGGTTGAACAGGTTCAAATCTTTCCTGTATCTATTGTACACGCCTTTAAAATACGGCCCCATATTGATAGGCCAGCTCAATGGATTTACTTTTATATCCAACTTATTTTCCAATTCATCAAGTAGCTCAAATGGATCTCGACCAGGCCGATCCAATTTATTAATAAAGATTATTACCGGTGTATTGCGCATGCGGCAAACTCGCATCAGGTTTTCAGTTTGTTCCTCTACCCCTTTTTGGCAATCTACTACTAATATTACGCTATCCACAGCAGTGAGAGTTCGATAGGTGTCTTCTGCAAAATCTTTGTGACCGGGAGTATCCAACAGGTTTATTTTTTTGCCGCCATATTCAAAACTCATCACGGATGTAGCGACAGAAATGCCCCTTTGCTTTTCTATTTCCATAAAATCGGATGCAGCAGTTTTTTTTATTTTATTATTTTTCACTGCTCCGGCACTTTGAATCGCACCACCGAACAACAAAAATTTTTCCGTAAGTGTGGTTTTACCGGCATCGGGGTGGCTTATGATAGCAAAGGTTTTGCGCTTATTTATTTCTTTTAAAATCATTCAATTTTCCATTAAAATCAACCTGCAAAAATACATGATAAAAACGGTTGTACAAAATAGATCAGCATATACCTGGCGCAACTGACAATAAATCATGTTATTATAGGCAAACCCTTAAATACATTTTTCAATAAAAGCATTACTATTACAATTTAAAAGTTATTAAAAGGTAAGGTTTAATCCTAAATTTCAATTCGAAAAGCTTTGACTAAGAATAATCATAAATTATTACTATTAAGTTGTTGCAAAACATCAAAAATAATTATTGAACAAAAATGACCTTTAAAGCATCTAAAACAGTATTTTATTGATAAAAAACTCTTATTCTCAAATAAAAGTATTCTCATATGAAACCATTTTATTAGATATATAATAATTTATTACCTGAATTAGGAATAAAAAAACTTGATTTATTTAACTAAAATAATAACACC
>CAZQEZ010000145.1:0-10003 GCA_964592475.1 uncultured Roseivirgaceae bacterium | reverse complement strand
CTGCTTTTCACTAGCAGCATTTTTGCAAGTTGGCGTCTAAAAATAATCATCATTCTTGTTTTGTTACGGTTTTGACTATAGCTACTCCTTACCCCGTTAAATTTTATGGGTTTCGGCATCAGAAAAATGTCTTGAATTTGATCGCTTTGTTTTCAACTTCAGTAGGTACACTGGAATTTTCTGAGGTTTCCGGTAGGTTGTTTTTCCAGAGCGCTTGGTAAATAATAATTCATACCTGCCAGTGTCACATACAGTGGCGTTGTAATTCATTGAAAATATTCGAAATAAACGAAACAATGTTTCGAATATTTCTTTTTATTATAGAGGAAAACAAAAGACCCATGGAAAGCATAGACGAAATAAAAAGACCTTCAAAAGAAGAACAGAAAGCTGCAACGCAATCTTATGAAGCCTTAGCTTCAACATTGGAACAAATCAACTCCGATTATCCAGAGATAGAAATTGAAAAAACCAAGGATAGAATAAAAGTACCCCTAAATGCCTTGAAACTTTTAGCTAAAATTCTAAAAGAGACTAGTCAAGGTAAGCCAATTTCCATTGTTCCATTAGCTACTGAAATAACAACTCAAGCCGCAGCAGAATTACTTGGTTGTTCAAGACCTCATTTAATCAAACTATTAGAAAAGGGTGAGATTAAGTTTACCAAAATCGGTAAGCATAGGAGAATAAAATATCAAGATGTGCTTGAATATAAGAAGAAACTGAAAACTGAACAGCGAAAACTTCTTATTGAAATTAATTATGAAAGCTGACGAAGAATCCGAATTATATGATTCATAGCTTAAGGTTTTCATGTGTTCTTGACACAAATGGATAGGGTTTCTAAATAACGGATTGGTTGACACTGCCAATTATTTGCACGCACTTTTATAATGAATAAATAAAAAACGAATGCTTAATCGAGGCACTGTTTTAAAAAGCAAGTAAATAAATATAAATATTCTAATTTGTTCAAGCGAAAAGAGGACTTCATGGGATTTGTTACAGGGAAGTGCTTCAGTTTATACTATGGCTATGTATTTATTGTCTCCTTCGGAGCCAAGCGAAAAGAGGAGCTAAGATTTGAGTATATAATATAAATAATCTCCAACAAACCAATTTGAAATATTGGCTGTTTTGCAACACTTTCATTTTAGCAGCTTGTGAAAGATTTCCACCGTTTATTAATCTATGCCATGCTCACTATCTTTCTCAGCAAATACTATTGGGTATAATCCTTTTTTCCTTCCATCATACGTTTTGTTTAATCATGGGATGGGGCATCGCCTTGTCCATCATTTTAAAAAATGCCGGCGGTATCAAAGCGATATAAAACATGCCAAAATAACCAAAAGGAAGTTCGGGGCTTTCCGCGTGAGACTCCAGGGTATGATAAGGTTTATGGGCCAGCATGTGATGGTCCGAATGGCGGGTAAGTTCGAATAATGTAAAGCGGCTGGTAATGGAATCAGATTGCCAGCTATGCTCTTTGCCCACTACTACTCCATCGGCACGTACCAGGCCATAGTGTTCGATGTAATTCACATATTCCAGAAGTAATATGGCCACCAAGCTCTGCACCACGAATGCCGCGGCAGCCATGGGAGAAAATAAATAGGCCAATGCTACAATAAAAAGAATTTGTAGAATTGTAGCTCTTAAGGTAAAATTATGCAGCCCATAAGCCCCGTGATTTTTTCTTTTTTGCCGGGAAGCATCTGTACGCAAGGCACTGATAAATTGGCCGGGGATGGTGCGCAGCCAGAAGCTGTACAAAGATTCCCGGTAGCGGGCAGTAGCCGGATCTGCTGCCGTGCCTACTTTTGCATGATGCACCAGGCGGTGCTCCGTATAAAAATGAGAATAACAAACCAGGAAAAGGTTCCAGATGCCAAGGTTCTGCAATTTTTTTGACTTGCGATGGATCAACTCGTGGGCTGCATTGATGCCCAAAATACTTGCGTTAAGGCCTGTACTTAAGGCTGCTGACCAGATGAAAATGTCTTGAATAAGGCCAGTATGGATACCATATATAAGAGATGCAATGGCAATGGTATGAAAAGTTACTGCCAATATAAGCACAAGATCTGGCATGGTAGCGTCCATTTCTCGGGGGGCTGATTTATCACTAGGGGCCAACATATCGGCGATAACCAAAATCACGAAAGTGAAGAAAAAATTTGCCAGTGTAAAATAACCTCCCGATAAGTTACCAGCGATAACAATAATTGAGGGAAAAAGACTTAACAAATATTTTGATTGAGATAATTTATTTTTCATGTCCTTGAAAATAATTCAACATTGATCCGTGGTAAAATTAGTCAAAGTTTGCTAAGTATGGAATATTTTTTTAAAGCTTTGAGGTAATAGTTGGCTTCTGTACTCGTTTTAATTAAATTTTTCAGATGATGCTCATTAATTACCGTAGCCAATAAATTAAATTGGCTTCTAAAGCGTAAATCTGTTTTACTGCAACACGATCGATAGTTTAGGCCAATTAAAGCCTAAACTAACTTTTCTGCTTTTTGCCAGCGTTCTTTAAATACTGCTCCATTTCTTCCCGGGTTGCCTGTGTGTCTTGCGTATATTGTGGCGTGAGTGACTGCTGCCCTGGAAATGTTTCCATATGCATTGTTTGAGTAGGGAAAGCAAACCTGACCCCAAGTCTGTCAGCTAACTTTATTATACTTAAAATAATCTCATGGCGGCAGCGCAATTCTTCCGGCCAGGAAGGAACAGCGAAAAAGATGTAAAACATGATGTTGAGCGAATGGGCCCCCATATCATTCATGAAAATATTGAAATAATCTTTCCTGGTTTGTGGGTGGTTTTCCACAATTTTATTCAATCCTTCCACAAATACTTCAATTAAATCCGGGGGTGTATCGTAAGTAACGGCTAATTGAGTATAAAATCTTCGGTATTGGCGTAAGCCATGGTTATCAATTACGGAGTCTGCAATTTTACCATTGGGTACATAGGTAACAGAATTGCGAAAGGTACGCACCCGGGTGCTTCTAAAGCCTACTTCTTCCACGGTGCCATCAATATCGCCGGAAGTAACCCAATCGCCCACCTGGAAGGGTTTGTCAACAAAGATCATTAAGGAGCCAAAGAAGTTCTTGATGGTGTCCTGTGCAGCTAAGGCAAATGCTAAACCTCCAATGGACAAACCTGCGAGCAAAGCAGTGATGTTTACATCCAGATTTTGTAAAATGAATAATCCACCTACAACCACAACAAAGGTTTTCAATGACTTACGTACCAATGGTACCAATTGGTCATCCAGGGTGCTCTCTGTTTTTTCCGCTAATTGCTCAAGATAGATACCCACTATATCTACCAGGTGATAAAAAATGGCTATGGCAAAAATTGGCCAAATGGCTTTTAAACCCAATATTAAGTACTGAGAAATATTAGGCGGCAGTTGAACCATGGGCACCATGAAACTTACCATTAAGAATACCAGCAATATGCTGAACGGTTTAGCTATGGGCATTATAAAGTTTTTAGCGATATCTTTATAGCCCATGCGAGAAAGGGTTTGGCTGATTAGTTTAGCGAATATAAAATTAAGCACTCGATACACAGTAAAACCCAGTATAATGATGATAAAAATCGCGATATGTTGCCAGAGGTATAATCCCCAAATTACTTTATTGCCAAAATTTGGAACGATCTTTAAAAAAATATCGCTTCCCAGAGGATATATTTCATTGTGAAGATCATCTATGGCTTCAATGGTTGTTTTAGAATAAAACCATTTCCCGTTTTGTTTTTCCAAATAGATTCTGGGCAAATCTTTTCTGGCCAGGTAATAATGTACTTTGTTGGTTACAGAATCTACATAGTTATTGTTTTGGGGTAGCTCATTCGGCTTAATATAAACACCAGCACCATCTAATATCTGCTTTAGCTTAATGGCATAATTTTTAGCTTCTTCTTTAGTTACACCATTTTGCATAAAAGACTTAGCAGCTAGATCAGGGTGATAATTATTGCCTTGCAAATTATCTAAGTGCGTTTTAATGGTCTGATAGGGAGTAGATAAGTTGGGAGTATAACCTTGTTGAGCCAGGCCTGCATTTGACAAAAGAAAGAAAAATGCGAGCAGCAGATAGTTGTTCAATAGCTTTTTCATTTTACTTCAGCATTAAATTTGAAGCAAATATAGGGTTTTTTACTTTTTGTGAATACCAATGTATTATAATTTGTAAAATTTAACTTTTAAGTGATGTCGTAATAACTACAGAATGGGATTAAACACCTGAATAGCTATAAAAAGATAAGTTAACAACTGCTAAAACGCGTTTTCAATGTGCATATTTTCTATTAAAGAGTTGCTGATTTTTGTTAACTCTAAAGCCTGGCCATTTAAATAAATGTCTTTCAGACTGGTTAGATATTGCTAATGATTTACTATTAATACCATCTATTTACTCTTGCGCTTGTAATTTTTCTTTTTAAAGCTCCTCTTTTTACCATTGTCCTGATAGGTTTTTAGTTCGGGTGTCTCGCCAAATTCTTTTGTGATTTTACCTTTAGTTATAGAATAGCCAAGGTGCTTTTCAATCGCATTATATTTACGTTGGTCCTGCACGCTTACAAAAGTAAATGCAATTCCTTTAGAAGCTGCTCGGGCAGTTCTACCAATCCGGTGAATGTAATCTTCTACATCGCCAGGTACATCAAAGTTTACTACCAGTTCTATGTCTTCCACGTCAATTCCTCTCGATAAAATGTCGGTGGCTACCAGGTAGTTGAGCTTCTTATTTTTAAATGACATTAACACTTCATTTCGCTTTTGTTGCTCCAGGTCGCTATGAATTTCTTCCACGTCAAAATCAAGCACTTTCAATTCTTTTGTCACCTGCTTGGCTTTAATCTTGGTAGAGCAAAATATGAGCACACTCGTCAAGGGTTTAGCTGCCAGCATATGTTTTAGTACCGGAATTTTCTGGTCTTCATACACGATGAAAGCATATTGATAAACTCGTTCTGCCGGCTTAGAGACAGCCAGGCTAATTTCTTCCGGGTCTTTAAGTATTTTATTTGCCAGCTCTTTTATCTTTTTAGGCATTGTAGCCGAAAATAATAGATTTTGTTTTTGCTTTGGCAAATAAGAAAGAATTTTAACAATATCATCTTGAAAGCCCATATCCAACATGCGGTCGGCTTCATCCAAAACTAAAAATTGTAAATTGTCAAGGTTGCCATAACCCATGTTCAGGTGTGCAATTAATCTACCAGGTGTGCCTACAATTATATCTACTCCCTGATTAAATGCTTGTTTTTCACGGCTAAATTCTGCTCCTCCACTACCACCATAAACCGGTATACTGCTTACATTTGTAAAATAGGAAAGCCCTTCTAATTGCTGGTCAATTTGCATGGCCAATTCTCTGGTCGGAACTACAATCAATGCTTTTATTTTATCATCCTGTGTACCAGTCATTATTTTGTTTATGATCGGTAGTAAAAAGGCAGCCGTTTTACCGGTACCTGTTTGAGCTGATGCTATAAGGTCACGGCCTTGCATGATAAGGGGTATCGCATGCTCTTGAATAGGTGTTGCTTGCTCAAAACCAATAGCATCAATACCGGCTAATAATTGCGGATCAAAATTAAATTCTTTAAAAGTCAAAGTATCTGTTTTTTATTTATAAAAGAAGTGGGTAAAGATTTAACAAAGAACAAAATTAGTAATATAAGTAATTAAAATTATCATTTGTTCTTTTAATTTGTAAATAGTGGTAATTGCCGCGGGTGGCGGAAATAGAAATGGAACACCTTTTGGTAATACATATTTTGCCTTTGCACAGCCGAAGTAATAATGCCTTTATTAAAAAATTATCGGTGCTCTTGTAACTGCCATTGATTCAGTTTGCTAGTAAGATAATCCAGCTCGTAGTCGCCCAATTGAAAATCATCGGTTATGTGAGGGTATTTCAGCACTATATCATTCTGAAAAGTTCTTAAGGCTGCCTCAATGATTTTATGATGATCAAAAGCTAAATCGGGTAGTTCAAATACGTCAAATGCAGCAATTTCGCTGGCATCATCAGCAGCTTTCAATTGGCTCAGGTCCACATGCTTGCTGTAGGCATAATAGGCGATACTAATAATACGTCCCCTGGGGTCACGGTTTACCTCACCGAAAGCGCCTACCTGGTAGAGGTTGTTTATTGCTAGGCCGGTTTCTTCCTGCAGTTCTCGCTGAGCGCCTAATTCGGGGTTTTCCTCCATTTCCAGAAAGCCCCCGGGTAAAGCATATTGTCCGGCAAATGGATCTTTTTTGCGCTTGATCAATAAAACCTTCAAAATTTCTTCTTCCATAAATAATATCACGGCATCGGCAGTTACGGAAGGTCGTGGGTGATTATAAGTGTGGGCCATAGTAGTTAAGTTTATTGTTTGTAAAGATAAAAAGTGAGATTGGAAATTGTTTTTAAAACGATTGAAAATTCAACAGAGTCAAAAACCGTTTACCGAACCCTAGCACCGCTCTCTCAAAATTACCTGTATTTATCACGTTTGCATTTTAGTTTTGAATGAAATTTTTCTTAAAACATAAAATTATAACTATGAAAACATTATTTAAAACGTTTGGCCTTTTAATCCCATTTTTATTTTTAACCTTAACAAAGGCAAATTCACAAGATTATTCATTTCAGGTGGAAGTTGCCGGCAAAGGCGAACCGGTAATTTTAATTCCCGGTTTGAGCTGTTCTGGAGAGGTATGGGATGAAACGGTGGGTATATTGCAAAAAAAATATCAATGTCATATACTTACCCTGCCGGGTTTTGCCGGTCAGCCTCCTCTATCGCCCATGCCTGATGATTTTCTGATGAGTGTTCGGGATGAGATCATTAAATATATAAAAAAGAAAAATTTACAAAAATCTAATTTAATTGGACATAGCCTGGGAGGATTTTTATCTTTGGCCATCGCCAGTGAATATCCTGACTTGATCAGTAAAATATTTGTAGTAGATGGATTACCATTTTTAGCCCAATTAGTCAACCCAATGATTACGGATAAAAAAGCGGCTGTGTCTTTTGCCGAAAACATGAAGCAGATGATGCTAAATCAAAGCCGGGAGCAATACGAGGCCATGCAACCGCAAATGCTGCAAGCCATGATTACCGACCAGGATGATATTACTACAGTAATGGAATGGGGACGAAAAAGCGACCAGGAAACAATTGCTCAGTCCATGTATGATTTATATTCCATCGACTTGAGAGATGATTTGGCCAGAATTGATTCTCCTATTTTGGTATTAGGCGCCTGGATTGGTTATAAAAATTATGGCGCTACCAGGGAAAACACCCTAAGCAGGTATCAGGCCCAATACGAAAAAGCTAATAATGCCACAGTAGAAATCACCGACGATGGCAAGCATTTTATCATGTGGGATGACAAACCTTTTTATTATAAGCATTTGAAATCATTTTTCGAGATTGGAGAAGCTGTGAATTGATGAAATGTAATAATTTTGATGTTTAATGATTAATTTGAAAAGAAACTGGGTATACTGGCTGGTTCAGCTCATAGGATGGGGAACTTATTCAGTTTCCCTTATCCTATCAATGTATTTTTTTAATGACGAAAAGCTACCTCCAAAGGCTTTATATTTACAATTAGTGATTGGGCTGTCCTGCTTGATTTCTTCACATTTGTATCGATTGTATATTAAAAAGCAGGGATGGTTCAATTTTAAATTGCTAAAGCTTATCTTATCCATTTTATTGGGAACCTTTATCGCCGCATTTTTTGCTCAGGTACTCATTCATGCAAGCATGCTCACATTTCTCAATTGGGAGTCTTACCTTCCTATTGAATGGGAAGATTTCCCTTTTTATTTGTTAAATGTACAATTTATGATGCTGGCCTGGTCCGTTTTTTATTTTGGCTACCACTATTTTGAAAAAGCCAGAAACGCTCGTATGCAAGAAGTGAGAGCCAATGCTGCCATTAAGGAGGCGGAATTAATCGCCTTGAAAGCGCAAATCAATCCACATTTTCTGTTCAATGCACTTAATAATATCAAAGCATTGATTTTGGTCAACCAGCATTTAAGTCGTGACGCAATTTCCAATTTGTCAGAACTTTTGCGCTACTCTATCCGATTTTCTCAAAATTCGAAGGTTTTATTAATTGAAGAAATAGCAGTGGTGAAAAATTATTTGCAATTAGAATCCATTCATTACGATCAAAGACTTATTTATAAATTTGAAATAGAACCGGAAACTGAAAATATTGATATTCCGCCGATGACAATACAGGTAATGGTTGAAAATGCGATAAAGCATGGCATAGCTTTAATTGAAAATGGAGGTACGATTACTATAAAAACTGAAAAAAAAGATAAACTGAAAATAACTGTCAGCAATCATGGCATTTTGCAAAACAAAGATGTAGCCGGTACCGGACTGCGAAACGTGAAGGAAAGAATTAAAATTTTGTATGGTAAGGAACCTTATTTTTCACTGGTGCAAAGTAAAGATCTTGTGATTGCTCAACTAATATTTCCCGAAGGATCATGAAAACTATAATTATTGACGATACTCGCCTGGCTCGCGTAGAACTGGCTTATTTACTAAGTAGTTATGATGACATAGATGTAGTGGGAGAAGCGGTTAATGGCAAAAAAGCACTGGAAATAATCAGAAAAACAACCCCAGACCTTATCTTCCTGGATATCCAAATGCCGGGCATGAATGGATTTCAAATGCTGGAACAATTGGATGAGACTCCGGAAGTGATATTTGTGACTGCTTATGACGAGTTTGCTATTAAAGCATTTGATTTTAATGCACTGGATTATTTACAAAAGCCAGTAACACCGGAAAGATTGCAGGAGGCTCTAAACAAAGTAAGAGAAATATTAAAATCGAGAAATGTAGCTGCCAGGAAAATAATGCATGAAGACAGCCAGGTATTCGTTAAAGATGGAGACAATTGCTGGTTTGTCACTTTAAAAGAAATAAGGCTGTTTGAAGTCAGTGACAACTATACCCGCGTATATTTTAATGAGGTGAGGCCAATGATACCAAAAACGCTCAATTACCTGGAAACGCGGCTCGATCCGGCAGTGTTTTTCAGGGCTAACCGCCAGCAAATTATAAATCTGAAATGGATCGAGCGAGTAACGCCCTGGTTCAGTGGTACCCTTAGAATCACCCTGAAAGATGGGGTAACCATCGATGTTTCTCGACGGCAGACGATCAGGTTTAAAGACTTGATGGGATTTTGAGGTGGTTTGTTCCTGACAGCCTGGTTGTCAACTACTACAATTCAGGTAAATCAGATTATAAATATTCAGTGGCATCATTACCGGTAGCTTTTGCCTATTCCCTGGTCTGTGTCTCACAGACCAGCCGCAAGACAACCTATACTTTCGACTTCATAATTCTGACAGGTTTTGCTGCCTTAAATAGGCACCTGACATTTATAAATGGTGCACTGCAATTGATGTACAGCACCTTAACCTGTCAGGTTTAAACGCTGCATGCAGGATCATATCATCCCTTCGGGATTTCTTAACACTGATTTGATTTATCTATAATCCTATCATCCCTTTGGGATTTGGCATTGCACAGAATCCTGATAGATAGATAAAAAAAAGGTTCTATGTGAAATTGTGTGATAATTGAATTTTTCTTATTATTTATTATTGTATTATTTCAGTAATCTTCATCCACACAATCATTTGTTTATGTGTTGGCTTAAAGTTAAGATTTCTGCTATTTCACTCCACCCCCTTACTCCACCCCAAATACCCAAATAATGTTGATTTGTTTATTCGTTTATTTGCTTTTGTTTTGACCCGAAATAACCAAATACCCAAATACCCAAATACCCAAATAATGGTCCGCTGGCGGACAGGGGGTGGTTAAAAAGCAAATATTCTTTCTAATATTTTGATGAAATTGAAATATTATAATATTGTTTCAAGTATTCATGTATTTACTAATAAGCATATTCCACAATAAATCA
>CAZQEZ010000144.1:0-10034 GCA_964592475.1 uncultured Roseivirgaceae bacterium | reverse complement strand
CAAAATATCCCGGTCTATCAATATTTCTATTTCCAACAATTGGTAATTGTTTAATGCTCCGGAAGGTAAACGCTCGAAGCCGGTTGTTGTATTGCCCGGGTCGAAGTTTTTATGCACGCGTGCAGGAAAATGTAGTTCAGGTAAGCCGGGGTTGTCAGAGCGTGACGCTCATACCAGTGGTGGGGGCCCAACTCTGGCCAGCTTGGGAGCGAAACGCTCACCTTTATAGTTTTAATATTGATAAAAAATTTTACTTCTTTACAAAGTATGTATGCTTTAATAAAAGGCCATTAGCTGATAGACTATCTCCTTTATCAGGTGAGTGATTAAAGAAAAGGGGGATTTGATTTAATCCTCTTTTATCAGCTTTAATAGAATATGAAAATTTATAATTATTAGATTTTAAAATATCTAAGGTATCAATAATTGTATTGTTATTTTCACTCAATTCAACTACCATAATTTCCATTTTACCTGAAAGTGGCAGTTTAAATTCTATTGAGAAATTATACTTTTTATTCAGTTTGATGGTGTCATTTTTGGAATTTATAACCGGCATAACACTTTCCACATATTTATCACCACCTTCATTAAATCCTGCAATGTATATCAGATTTCCTTTTTCATCATGTATACGCTTTTCTTTCAACATTCCGTTTTTGTGAAAAAAATTGGCTACTCCTATAATAGTATCATTAATTTTTGATAAATTTTTTTTGAGAGATCCATTCTTGTAATACTCTAATGACTTTCCATTAATCAATCCATCAATATAAAAATTTTTTTCCTTTATTTTACCATTTTTATAATAGTGTATTGATAAACCGTGAAGTATATCATTTTTCCAATTAGATTTTGACTTTATGCTACCATTCTGGTAATATTCTATCAAAACTCCATCTACCATACCATTTTTAGTTTCATAGTATTTTTTTAATTTCCCATTGGGATAATATAAATTTTCTTTTTTTCTATTACAAGAAAAAAGAACAAGGAAAAGAAAAAGAAAAATTACTATGGATTTAGTTTTCATTTTGCAATAAGTTATTTTTTTATCGATTATTATTCATTTCATCTATTTTTTCTTGAGGTAAGGGTATATTAAACGTGTCTCCGTTTACTACTACAGGTACCCAGGCTTTTATTACCTTCCAATTCTTGGTTTCACTAATACCTCCACCTAAATATGTGGTGTCATTTGAACTTCCTGTTTTTGGCTCCTTAGGTGAAGTACCAGCACCAAAATTCTCAAATCCACCTTTTGCATCTTTATTAAAAGATGGTTTACCTGATTGGCCAGTATTTCGCTCCTCAGTTAATATCCTATTTTTTTCGCTTTTAGTTTTGTTTAACTTTTGATCTTTATTCATTGAACCTGCTGCTAAGTCTAAATTATTTAAATCCTCCTCCGGTACATGAATAGTATTATCTGATCTATAGCCATTATCTTCTCCCCCACCTTTCTCCGCATCAATAAGTACCCCAAAAGGAAAAGAACCTCCATTTCCTAGTTGCATAGCATCAACTTTTTTTAACCATTGAGCTACCTTACTTGGTCCATTATTAGATCTAGTTCCCTCTTGAATAAAAACGGTTCCATCAGTATTAGTTCTATGATGATCAGAAGCTGTTAAAACATATGAACTACCTATTACCCTCCTAGCTCTTTCTGCACCATCAAGATCAATAAATAAAATAGGATCATTACCGGTATACTGATAAGTAGTCCACCATGGAAACTTTTCAGCTAAAGGATCCACACTTATGAATCTTGCCAATATAGGATCATAAAATCTAAGTCCATAAGCATATAAATTAAACCCCAAATCCTCTTGCAATTCCTTACCATTGTATAGGTACTTATTCCCTACCGGATCACTGCTATTGGTACTATTGCCTGCCTGCAGCATCCCAAACGGATAATAATCACTTATCGCGGCTACCGGGCTTTTGGTCACTTCTACTGTGAAGTCATCGAACCATACGCCCTGATCATAGGGTGACTCGTTGGCTACAAATATATACAAAAATCCTTCTTTATCAATCGGGATTTCTTTTGCTAATAATTGGTAATTGTTTAAAGCGCCTGATGGTAAACGCTCGAAACCGGTTGTTGTATTGCCCGGATTGAAGTTTTTATCCAGGAATATGTAGTTGAGGTAAGCTTTGGGGGCAGAGCCATCGGGGGTGATGGCGGCTTGTCCGGCTAGCGCATTTTCCATGCCATTGGCGGTGAGGCCGGCTTCGGAGGTGGCGGCGTTCAGGCCAAAGGCGGCGGCCAGCAAAGTGAAGATGTTATCTACAACATGCTCGGTGTTGTCGGTTTTGTCAGCGTATTTTCCATAGACGCTGGCATTTACCGTATCTCCCGGGCTTACCCGCAGCATGATGGCCGGGCCTATGCCCCGGTTTTTGGCAAATTCACTGGCATTGTTGAGGTAGGCGGAGTAGGTGCCGTTTTTTGCATTGGCAGCATCTGCCTGCCGACTTTCCAGATTTTTGAAGTACTCCGATTCTTTATCAATCTTATCATCCTCCATGGTAGCAGTAAATTCAACTACTTCCGGTTCGGTTTTCAGGCTGGCACGTACGTTGCCCAGGTGGTCCTTGAGGAAATATTCATAGGAGAAGGTGCTATTTTCAGCCGGTACGGCCCTGCCTTCTTCGGTCTGGATAAAGTCAAGTGTGGCAGTGGCTTCCGTGGCTCCTTTGTACTGGATGCCATTGATGTAAAAAGTCTTGTCTACCACATTACCATTTTCATCCAGCACGTCTTTTCTTAATTTAATTCCCGCTGCATCATAGATGTAGCGGATCTTACCTTTGGCTCCAAAGTCGATGAGGTAAGGCAGGTTGAGGTGGTTATATTCTATGCTTATAATGCCTTTGTTATGATCTACTTCGAGGTTGCCGTTTTTATCATAGGTATAATCTGTATCTGTAAGATTACCATCTACAAATCCTTCTTTTACATCTGCATTATTGGCTTCTTCTACCCTTTGCAAACGATTGGATTTATTATTATCCTCGTAAGTGTAGGTCATGTCATCCAGGATGCGTAGCTGATTTTCATAGGCGTATCGCTTCAGATGTTTAATGTTGCCGTTCAAGTCGTAGTTGATTCCTTCCACATTGAAAGCTCCAGCTTTTTGATTCCAGGTATTGGTGGTATTGTTTCTTTCTACATAATCGGCAAATTTGAGCCGGTTCATCGGGTCGTACTCGTATTCATATAGCTTTTGCTGAGTATTTTGTCCATCGCTGCTGTTGCCCCATTTTATCGCGGAGATATTGCCATTGTACTGTGGCTCAAACATCCTAAAATCAGGGTCGGCATCTGAATTAGTTATGGTGCTTCTTGCAGAGGTAAAGTCTGAGTTGGTACTGCCTTTAGCCAGTATTTTATAATAATATTGCGTACCGTCCTTTAGGTTATCACTATCGGTATAGGTTTCTGTATCGGCTGCCGTAGTGTGGACCAGGCTGTAATTGAGATCTGGTGCTTCACTGCGCCAGATCTCAAATCCGATTTCGTTGTCACTGTTATCTTTCCAATCGATTTTTATCTGGCTGGACGATAAAGTGGTGAGGCGGAAGCTGGTGGGAATGGCGGAGGCATTTGCTCCACAGTTGATAGAGGCTTGGCCATCTTGGGGTGAGGAAAAGTTGGAAATAAAAATTTGGTCTAGTTTGGTTCCTTTTTCCTTATGGGCTATGTGAAGGGTATGGTTACCTGCTGATAAATTGAATTGGACTAGCTTTTCGTTTCCTTTTGTTAACAAAAACAGATATAAATGTTAATATTTGAAAAAGTTTGATTTTCTTTTCAATTTT
This sequence comes from uncultured Roseivirgaceae bacterium, assembly GCA_964592475.1. GTDB lineage: Bacteria > Bacteroidota > Bacteroidia > Cytophagales > Cyclobacteriaceae > CAZQEZ01. The sequence goes on along the minus strand of CAZQEZ010000144.1, from coordinate 6,200 downwards.
TTATATTTCCATTGATCTACTAAAAACTGATTCTTTTTTAAAAAAAGGTAAAATCAATAGAAACCTGTATTCATTGTAAAATTCATTACAATTAAATAAGTCGAAAAAATTTCCATAATCACTAAACTTTTCTGGATAAATAATTTTTAAATACTTAAAATGATAATATGCTTTAGCTAAAATAAAAATTAACAATAAAATTAATACTATAATAAAAATTTGCAAAATGGAGACTTGAAATAAACTTAACACTATTTTATATTTAAAGGTATAACTTTTAAATTTTCAAAAGTTCTTGAACCACCTAATAACCAAGGTGAAATCGAGGCTCCAACTCCATCTGTATTATAATTTATTCCTGAATCGCCGACGACTACCGTTATGCCACTTTTTCCTGCTGCTTTTCTCTTATTTCTTCTCCTTTGTCTTCTACCAACATGACTGCCAATCCGGCAACCACCAGGGAGACACCCCCGGAAACCAAGGCCCAAATGGGCTGACTATCAAAGAAAGTTGTGATAATAAAACCCCACAAGCTGGCTGCTATTATCTGCGGAATTACTATAAAGAAATTAAAAATTCCCATGTAAACCCCCATCTTATGTGATGGTAATGCACCGGTGAGTATTGCATAGGGCATAGATAATATACTGGCCCAGGCCAGGCCAATGCCAATCATAGGAATCCATAGTAAATCGGGATTGCTAAAGAAATAAATAGAAGCAAAGGAAACCCCGCCAACCATCAGAGCTATCATATGGGTGGTTTTTCGGCTGGTAGCCCTGGCTATCACCGGCAATACAAATGCCAACAAGGCGGCCGCTCCATTGTAAACCGCGAATAAAACTCCTACCCAGTCAGCGCCTTCATTGTATATTTTCGTCGTGGTGTCAGATGTATGATAGATATGGCTGGTAACAGCCGCCGTGCTGTATATCCAGAGGGAGAATAAAGCAAACCAACTGAAAAACTGCACCACTGCCAGCTGAGCCATGGTTTTTGGCATATGAAAAAGGTCTTCCATCACCTCATAAAGTCCGTTATCTGTATTTTTATTTTTTTGGATTAAATGCACGATTAATAAAATCATACCGAAACCCAAAGCACCAAATCCCAGGATGTATAATTCCTTTTTAAGTTCATATTGAAATACCAGAAAAGCAGCCACAGCACCAATAAAAAACCATATCAAACCGTGTTTAAGATAATTTATTGATTTTTTATACACTACCTCGGGTTCTTTTTCAGAATCCAAATCCTGTTCAAATGATTTGAGCTGCTCAGGTGAATATTCCTTACTGGTAAGGACTGTATAGAGTACTGCCAGGAAGAAAATGGCACCTCCCAAATAAAATGACCATTTTACTGAAGACGGAATTGCTCCTTCTATGGCAGTATTGTCAATACCAAACCAGTTGGTCATCATGTACGGAAGCGCTGAAGCTATTACCGCGCCGGTACCTATGAAAAAACTTTGCATGGCAAATCCTGTTGTACGCTGACTATCGGGCAGGTTATCTCCCACGAAAGCCCTGAAAGGCTCCATGGAAATATTGATAGAAGCATCCATGATCCAGAGCATTCCGGCAGCCACCCATAGCACCGGAGAATTGGGCATGATGAACAAAGCCAGGGAAGCCATGATGGCCCCTACCAGGAAGTAAGGCCGCCTGCGTCCCAGCCCGGTCCATGTTTTGTCGCTCAGGTAACCCACGATGGGTTGAATTATTAAGCCGGTAAGAGGTGCGGCTACCCATAGTATCGGAATATCTTCAATGTCGGCGCCCAGTTGCTCGAAAATCCGGCTTACATTGGCATTCTGCAAAGCAAAGCCAAACTGGATGCCCAGGAAGCCGAAGCTCATGTTCCATATTTGGGCGATTGATAATTTGGGTTTCATCGGCTGTTTATTATTATTTTAACACTACACTTGTGTAAGGAGCCATAGTAATGGCTTGATTCTCCAATTTTACCATTCCATTGATGGCCATTTCTTCTTTGTATGTTGAAAGTTCAGCATTTTCAACCATCAGTTCACTACCGGTTAGGTTGTGCATCACCAGCAGGGTATCGCTTTCGTGTACCCGGTACCAAGAGGTGAGTCCGTCCACTTTCATTCCGGTAGACACTATGTCACCGTAGGTTAGCGGTGCCGAGGTATTGCGAAAGTTGATCAGTTGCTTATAATGCCTGTATAAAGATGCAGGATTGTCCTGCTGGCCAGCCAATGGCACCACGGTTTCGTCAGTACTATACACCGGGGTTTCCCAGTTTGGGCGACCGCTGTCCTGTTCTATTTTGGCCCATAAATAAGGTTCGCGAATCTGCTCATCCGGTTTTTGTCCCAGCATGCCTATTTCTTCCCCGTAATACAAATAAGGCGAACCGGGCAAGGTCATCAGAATGGAGGCTGCCAGTTTGCCCTTGTTGATGTCACCACCAAATTCACTCAATCCCCTGTTCTGGTCGTGATTGGTAATAAAGGTGGCATCAATGAACTCATTATTCACCGAATCGTAATAATTCCGGATGTATTGATGAAACTCCGGCAATCCTGATTCCTTTTGTGTATTCACTACTTCCAATATTTTCATGCCCATATCAAAATTGAATAAGGCAGGAATTCCCTTCAGGTAAGGGGCTACTGATTTTACATCGCTCCATACCTCTCCTACCAGATACACATCTGGCTTCGCTTTTTCCATTTCCTGACGAAACTCTACCCAAAACTCGTGGTTGTCCTCCGCATTTTCATCAAAAATGTGACGGGCGGCATCTAAACGGAAACCATCTACGCCTACTTCTTCCAGCCAGAAGCGGCCAATGTCATAAACCTCTTCTTTTACTTTAGGATTGTGAAAATTGAGATCGGGCATGCCACCAATGAAGTAGCCATAGTAGCGGTAGTCATCGCCTTCATTTTCGTGCCAGTGAATGGGGTTGTCAGAATCAGGACCTTTCTCTACCGGATCCAGGTTTTCAATTTCTTCTTCTGTTTTCCACACATAATAATCGCGGTAGGGGTTATCCGGTCCTTTTTTAGATTCAAGGAACCAGGGGTGTAAGCTGGAGCTGTGATTAATCACCAGGTCAATCACCACGTGAATTCCTTTTTCATGAGCTTTTTTAACAAAATTTTTAAAATCATCCAAAGTGCCGTAATCCGGGTGAATGTCACGATAGTCGGTAACATCGTACTTGTGATAACTGGGCGAAGGGTTGATAGGCATCAACCATACACCTTTTACTCCTAAATCTTCCAGGTAATCCAGTTTGGCTGTCATGCCATTGATATCACCAATGCCATCACCATCGCTATCATTAAATGATTGTACGAATATTTCATAAGTAACAGCATGCGGCCACTCTGCCACCTCCTGTTGTTTCTCTTCTGTCTTGCAGGCAAACAAGACAAAGATCGCCAGTATAAAAATTGCAATATTTCTCATGTTATTTAATTGATTTTGTGTTGTTGTTTATTTCACGCTAAGACGCAACGTCGCAAAGGACAAAAGTTTATAAATAATATTTTATCATACTTTTTTAAAAATTTACTTATAAATACCTCTGCAATTTATTTTTGCCCCTCCACTTTATAAATTTTAAAACCATAGCCCTGTAACTGTATATTTATTGGGGAATCAAATTCCAAATTTTCTTCTTCCCCACCTAAAGGGTTAATTAGCTTTGCTTCTCCCGATATCCCTACTTCCTCTTTCACTTCCCGCGGTAGCCATAATTCTATCGCTTGTTCCTCACCTGAAAAATTGGTAGTGATCAAAAGTACCTCATCTTCATGGTAGCGCAGGAAGCTGTAGGTTTTTGTTAAATTTTGGTTGCCCAAATCCAGGTTCAACTGGTTGAGGTCGAGCATATTTCCTTTGACAATGGCACTGCTTTCCCTGGAGAAGTTGAGTAAATCCACATAAAACTGCCTTAACTGTTTTTGCTCATCGCTCAGCAGACCTCCGTCAAAGCGCCCTTCATTCACCCACTTCTGATGCTCGGGTACACCCCAGTAGTCAAATATGGTGGTACGACCATCTTCACCACCAAAGCCTTCGGCTCCTTTGCCCGGCTCACCTACCTCCTGTCCGAAGTAAACCATCACCGGGCCGCCATGCAAGGTAGCGCTTAGCACCATGGCCGGTACCGCTTTCCAGGGGTTTCCGGCAAAATCTGCCGAGGCTATGCGCTGCTCATCGTGGTTCTCCAGAAAGCGCAACATGTATTCATGCTGCCCGCGAAGGTCTGCAACTACTTTGCTAATATGGGTCGTGCTATCTGTTTTCCCTTCCACCAGGTGACGCAGGGTGTCATACATCTGCACCTTGTCGTACAGGTAGTCAAACTTTCCTTTCTGCACGTAATCCTGGTAAAGCGAAGGATCATAAATTTCGGCCACGAACACCAGATCAGGATGCTGCTCTTTTACTGCCTGTATTACCCATTGCCAAAACTCCACCGGCACCATTTGGGCCATATCACAACGAAAACCATCTACCCCTTTGGCACTCCAGTACAATAAAATATCTTTCATTTTGTGCCAGGTATCGGGAATGGGCTCAAAATTAGTTTGATTGCTGTTCTGGTAATCTATACCGTAATTCAGCTTTACCGTTTCGTACCAATCGTGAATGGAAGGTTCGGCTGAAAACACATCATTGCCGGTAGCCTTGGCCGGGCTTTCCCGGTAGGTCTGATTTTCATTAGTCACCGGCTGACCATCACCAAAGGGATCGTAGCCAGCCGGCACTTTGAGTTGTTGACCTGGAAGGTAATAAAAATTATTGTTGGGATCGAAAGCTTTATTCACATCATCATTGGCACCTAAATCAACTACCGAATCCGGTTTGGCATCGGAATGATACTCTCTGGCCACGTGATTTGGTACAAAGTCGATGATCACTTTCAAGCCATTGTCGTGGGTACGGGCAACCAGCGATTCGAATTCACGCATGCGATTGTCCACATATTCAGCCAAATCAGGATTAACATCGTAATAGTCTTTGATGGCGTAGGGCGAGCCTGCCCTGCCCTTTACCACTTCGGGATTGTCTTTTTTTATGCCGTATTGGCTGTAATCAGTCATGGTAGCATGCTCGATCACCCCGGTATACCAGATATGAGTGAAGCCCGTATTCTTGATTTCTGACAAAGCCAGGTCGCTGAAATCGTTGAATTTGCCCACGCCGTTTTCCGCCAGGGAGCCATGTTTTTTGTTGGTAGTATTGGTATTGCCAAATAAGCGGGTGAAAACCTGGTAAATTACCAGCTTGTCATTTTCATTATCCGCTTTGTGAATGTATTGTTCCAAATTATCTACTTCCATATCTTCATTTTTACAGCCAAACATGCAAGTAATAGCAAACAATACAGCGGCAATATGTTTCAGATTTAGTTTCATTACTGCCTTATCACCTTTTTCACAATTTTATCATTGCCACTGATGATTTCAATGATGTACATGCCCGGCTCGTAAGCAGCCATATCAAAGCTATAGCTGGTTTTATATTGATTTTCGAAAGTGAAAGTTTGTCCTTTACCGGTAAGATCCATCACTCGTAATCCGGTCAGAACTTTATCCTCCGGCATGGTAATGTTGAGAATTCCGGTAGAAGGATTGGGATATATAAAAGTATTTCCCTGCAGTTCATCTTCTGTAGAAGTAAGCACCGGCGGTTGCCATGGCACCAGGTCGGCAGGCACGTCTTCTACTTTTTTACTGGTGAATATGTGGAACTGGCCTGGAGCGAGTTCGAATTGATCTTGTTCGGTATCAACTTCTTCTCCGGAAAACAAGTCGAACCAGATGCCGGTACGGGGAAAATCAAGTGTAACCGTTGACTTAGTTACCCCAAAATTGCCCACTGCATATATGGCTTCGTCATTACTGGTAAGCTTAATCCATTTGATGGCACCGTCGGGTTTCCAGGTAAATGCGCCATTTTCAAATACCGGCCATTCTGTTTTTAATTTAGCCAGGGTAGCATGCACATGAAATAGCTTTAAACGTTCTTCATCTTCATAATAATCCCAACGCACAGGTTTGGCGGCGGTGCGGCAATCATTACTAATAGTGCCATTAGGACAAGAATTGATAGAAAAATCATAGCCCAATTCCTGAAACTGCCAAATCATTTTCGGGCCGGGGACAGTCAAAAAGAAGGCTGCTCCTAATTTCATGCGTTCCAGGGCCG
>CAZQEZ010000143.1:0-10105 GCA_964592475.1 uncultured Roseivirgaceae bacterium | reverse complement strand
AGAATTATAAATAAGCCTTAATTCATTTTCATGTTTAAATGCACTTCTCTTGAACAAAAGTGTTTGAGCTTGACCGGCACCTGTTGAATCAACTATCCAAGTTGAAGCACGGGTATCTAGGAGTTTTTTCAACTTGGGCGTTGTATAGTAGTTAACTCCACCAATAAAACAATTAATATCCCTGTATTCATTTGCTGAGTTATAAAGTGAGCAGAGTAATTTTCTTGGTGTTGTAGCTATTCGAACTCCGTTTTTATCTGGTGAATATATTCTCCACATTGCATCGCTTTCTCTAGTCTTTGTCCAACATTGTCCGAAAAAATGATTTCTAAAACCAATTGAGAACATTCGCCCGTCTTCAAGTTCACCTGTTGAGTTCATAATAAAGTTTTCAAAAGGGTCATCCCAAAGCTTTGGCTTGACGAGTACATTTTCCTTCTTATTGAAGAGCTCAAAAAGTCTTTTAATGGAGATTACTCGAAAAATGGGTTTGTCTTTCTGGTTTTCTTCAATGTTTAAAAAGTTTCGGTTCATCTTCTTTCAAATTACACACAACGTCAAATATATGCAATATTACATATATTTCTCTATTCAAAAATTACATATAGCCAACATATTGGATGCTTTTGTGCAACTTTTTACAAAATGTCATCTATTGGGTTTTTAAAATTATGCTTTCGCCCTGCCACATGTGTATATCGTTCCGTTGTTCGTATACTATCATGGCCCAACCAATGCTGTATGTACCAAATATCTACTCCCTGCTCCAGATTGTGTGTTGTATAACTACACCCATTTTCAAGTATCCAATTCATTTCTTTTATGGTGAGTATCTGGTGAACATCGGAAAAATACTCTTTCAGCTTGATAGGTAAATTTTCATCCAGAAGCAGCTTCATTTTCTTTATTCTGGTTAATTACTAGATGCTCAACTCGTTTAAGCACATCCATTATTCCTGATTATTAAAGGTGTGGGCAGGTGGTCACTAGATCGGTTTATGGTGGTGAAAGAGTAAGTATTATTAAGTATGCGCCTCATGCTGCGCATGCTTTTTGGAATTTTCTGCAGCCTTAGCAATTTTATTAATGGAAGAGCAACTATTTATTTAAGTAAATAGATATTCATTTTATTCTTACTTTTTCTGTCTCTTCCGAATCCACCTTCTTCCCTGAATATCTTATTGTAATCTTGCGGCATATCCTCTTAAATTTCAAAAAAAGGGGTTGCTACAAAGCAACCCCTTTTTTTAATTAAGTTTTTTCAAATGCTAAACTGCTTTTTCACTTCCACCTTTTATATCTGATGGTTTTCCTCCATTACGCCAATGTTCCTCAATATCTTCTAGCGATACTCCTTTAGTTTCAGGAATGTATCGTAGACCCCAGATAATACCTAAAACGGCAATTACGGCATACACGAAGAATGAACCGGCGGGATTAGGTTTTACATCATATGCCGCTTCAATTGCAGTCATATCTTCTTCCGGAATATCATCTCTGCTTACAATTGCAACTACATCTTCAATATTGGCTCCCACGGAAATTTCATATTGCTCCAACACCGCTGTTTGGTCTGTGGTCAATTCGGCATCAGCTTTTTCTCTCACTATTTCCATTCCTGGTGTTGTCAAGGCCCAGGCAATTTTCAGAAAAGTAAATGCTACCAATGCATTAAACAGCCAGTTAGATAATGACCCGATACTCATTCCTAAACCACGAACCTTCAGTGGGAAAACCTCCGAAATCATAAGCCAACCCAATGGTCCTAAACTTATAGCAAAGAAGAAGATATAAATTAAAACTGCACCCACAGTCATATAACGCATGCCTTCTCCAAGTCCTTCACGATATAGAAAGAAGAAACCTAAAGCTGCCAAAGCTATAGCCATACCGGAAAGCCCGATGAAGTAGAGCTTACGACGGCCAACTTTATCAATTAGTGCCATAGAAACCACGGTGGATAATACATTTACTACTCCTACTGTAATCGTGGCCCAAAGTGCTGCTTTAGCGCCTTCAAACCCGGCAATCAAGAATACAGTGGGCGCGTAATAAATTATAGTATTGATACCCACAAATTGCTGTACCAACATAATACCAATTGCAATGGCCAAAGCACTGCGAAGCCAGGGTTTAAATAATTCGGTCCAGTTGGTTACTTGTTGTTTTTCCTTTTCTATTTCAGCATCAATTCTTTTGATCGAATCTTCTACTAAGTCAGGGCTTTCTACTTTTCTTAGTACCTTGATACCCTCTTCGCGGCGTTTATTAGCCATAAGCCAACGTGGCGATTCCGGTAGGAAGGCCATACCAAAAAATAAAATAATAGCGGGTAAAACCCCCACGTAAAACATCCATCGCCAAGATTCAGGATTAGCTTCGTCAGCAAAATATTGATCACTAAAGTAAGAAGCCAAAATTCCAACCGTTATCATCAATTGAAATGATGAAACCAACGCTCCCCTAATTTTTGTAGGTGAGATTTCAGCAATGTACATAGGTACAGTGAAGGAAGAAATACCAATGGCTATACCTAAAATTATTCTACTAAATGCCAGAAAACCTAAGTTTGGAGCAGCTCCGGCAAGTAGGGAACCTACTGCAAAAATAATGGAGGTAATGATAATGATTTTCTTTCTACCAAAAATATCAGTAAGACGGCCTGAAGACATAGCTCCGGCAATTGCACCTACCAGTAGTGCAGTCACAATCCATTCTTGTTGTTCGGTTGTCAGGTCCCAAGTTTTTTCTAAAAATGGTAAAGCTCCTGAAATTACTCCGGTATCAAAGCCGAATAACAACCCTCCGGTGGAGGCAATAGCCACGATAACGATGACTAAATTTTTATTAAATTTATTTTCTGCCATAGAATTTAGATTTATGTGTTAAACTCGTTAAAAAATTGCAGCTAAATTAGGATTTCTTTGCTGATTTCCTAAAGAAATTACTACTAAATAATTGCTGTTTCTGTTATTTATCAGATAATTGGCTCCTGATAAGATTAAATTATAAATTTCTTATTTGATGTATGATTTGAAGGGTAAATATGCTGAAATAATAGAGGGTTTTAACTAACTTGGTATCCTTCAATAAATGAATAAATGAAGTATATCAGCCAGCCATTTTACATTTTTCTGATTTTTGTTTTATTGTGTGTAGTTAATTGCAATATTGCTATTGCCAAAATTGCAGACTCAACTAAAATAAAAGAGCTTCTGCAGAAAGCGAAAAGCATGCAATATAATCATCCTGATTCTACGCTTTACTTTGCTCACAAGGCTAAGCAAATAGCTCAGCAAAGTAGCAGGTTGCAGGATTTGGCAAAAACATATTTTTACATAGGCACGGCTTATCGAAATAAATCTGAATATCCGAAATCTAAGGTCTATTTCGATTCTGCCTTAGTACTTGCTCAGGAGGTCGATGAAAAAATTATTATTTCTTATTGCTATAATAGCATAGGATTCATTTATCAGCAATTAGGTGATTATGCTTCAGCATTAGATTATGCTTATCGGTATTTAAATACTTCCATTGAGAATAAAGATACTGTTTCTCAAGCTTACGCACTGAATAGTATTGGGGTTATATATTACTATCAGCATGACCATGAACAGGCACTGAAAAAATATAAAGAATCGGTAGAGATTTTGAAAAAATTTGATGGTAGCCACACCCAAATTGCAACAAATTATAATAACATAGCCATCATTCATCAGGAACTCAAGAATTATGGTCTTGCTTTAAATTTTTACAATGAAGCACTTAACTTGCATCAAGAAAATGAGCATATTCCAGGCAAAATTATTGTTTATAATAATTTAGGAAGTGTACACCGACTAGTGGGTAATTACGAAAAGGCAGTTTATAATCTTAAAAAATCAATAAATTTAAGTATAGCGCTAGACAATAAGTTTTCTTTGGCAGGCTCATTCAATGAACTGGGTCTTGTATATTTAGCAGATGGCCAGTTTAATGATGCTTTAAGAAATTTTAATCAATCACTGCAAATCTGCAAAAGTATTAAATCTCCACAATTGATGATCGATAATTTTGAAGGATTGTCAAAACTTTATGAAAAAATTGGCAATCATAAAAAAGCATTAAATTATTTTACAAAATACAAGACCTTAAGCGATTCGGTTTTTAGCATTGATAAGCAAGGTTTGATTGCCAACCTCAACCAGCAATTTAAAACAAATCAGATTGCTAACGAGAATAAATTATTAAAAGTAGATAGAGAAACAAAATCAGCCGTAATTCAAAAACAGCGACTTTTATTCATCGCTTATTCCATTATTTTATTGTTAGTTTTAGCCATTATAGCTTTGTTGTATAATGCCAATGCAGCTAAATCGAGCATTAATAAAGCACTGCAACAGCAGCAAACTTCTTTGGATCAAAAAACTAAAAAACTTAAAGAGCTTAATAAAAAAATTAACGATAATAATAATTCAGTCGGTGAACAGAATAAAGATTTACAACAATTGAATACTGTAAAAGATAAATTAATTTCAATTATCTCGCACGACTTTAGAAGCCCGTTCAATTCTCTTAAAGGTTTTATTGAATTAATTAACGATAATCAACTGACTTCTGAGCAAACCACATCATTAGCCGGGCAATTGGCCGAACAAGTTAATAGCACTTCTAATTTGTTGGATAATTTATTGCTTTGGATAAAATCTCAATTAAATGGATTATCAGTTAATGAGCAATCTTTTGATTTAAAATCGCTGGTGGATGAGAATATAAGTTTGTTTAAAAACCAATTTCAATTAAAAAAATTGTTGATAGCAAATGACTTCAACCAAACTGTAATTGTTTCGGCGGATCGCGAAATGATAAAGCTGGTGATCAGGAATTTAATTAGTAACGCTATTAAGTTTAGTTTTCCGAAGGGTAAAATCGTGATATCACATTACGATAATGGAGATAACATAAGCATATCCATTCAAGATAATGGCATGGGCATGAATAAGCAGAAACTCGATAATATTTTTAAAGGAGTTATGAACAGCAGCCTGGGCACCAATAATGAAAAAGGTACTGGTTTAGGTTTAGCTTTATGCAAAGATTTTATTGAGTTAAACCTGGGTGAAATTTTTGTAGAGTCTTCTGAAGGCGAAGGCTCGAAATTTACATTTACAATTCTAAAGCCTCAAATTGTAACAACCTAATCCAATTAAGTGGGATTAGGCAGCTTCTGCAGTAAGCGTGCAATATAATTATCCAGTTCATTGGGCAATGGGTTGGCATTAATTACCTGCTCCGACCATCCCCGATAAATTAATTGAAAGTTGCCGGTTTTAATAATATCAACCATCACTGTACCTCTGGCATATTCAATTTCAGGGTAGTTACTGCCATTGATATTGGGTATAGTAGTTAAGCCACGGTAGTACATCATATGTCCCTGCCCACCAAAATTAGGTGGCCAATTATTATAAGGATTCTCACTAATATTCTTAAAAAGTGGCCTTACAACTACAAGTAAATCCGGATTAGCAGTATCCATGCTATAACCCCTATTATTTAACTCTTCTTTTACAGCTACCATACTGCGGTAGTGTATTATTTCACTATCGTAAATTTCATATTCAGTAGTATCAGGATTGGGCAAGAAAGCAAAAGTCTTAAACTCCTCAAAATCAGCATTTTTCATTGTGTTGGCATGAAATATTTTTTGATTACATGCTTGCCAGCTAAATAGTATGAATAATAAATAAATAGGAATAAAGTATAATCGTTTCATCAAGATATTAACTGGCTCCTTTATAGGTTGTTATCAAAACTAGTATTTGCCACTTACAAGGGTTTATTTTAGTTTAACATAATTATGAGTCAATTGATGTAATTGCATAGAAAAATTTCAACTTTTTTCGTCAATTTAGTATTAGGAAGCTTTAATTATGTTCAAATACTGCAAATAATGTGGAAAAATTATTTAAAAATAGGTCTTAGAAATCTTTATAAAAATAAAATTTACACCGCTATAAATGTATTGGGCTTGGCTGTCGGAATGGCTTGTTGCCTAATGATTTTCCTATTTGTAAATGATGAACTTAATTATGATAAGTTTCAAAAACACTACCAAAGAATTTACAGAATAATTTATCATTCAACTAACGGATACGATTTTGCTCGTGTTCCACCTCCCATACAACCGCTTCTAAAAAATAATTTTCCAGCTATTGAGACTTCTGCCAGGGTATTTAGTAGAAGCATTAGTGTAAGTATCAATTATGAAGGCAAAAATTCAGATTACGAGGAAGAGGATGTATTATTTGCTGATTCGGCAATCAATAAAATATTATCATTAAAGGTATTGCAGGGAAATCCCCAAAATTTTTTTAAAGAACCATACACGGTTGTTTTATCCAAATCTACTGCCACGAAATATTTTGGAACGGAAAGCGCCTATGGCAAAAGCATTAATATCATAGGGAATATACCCGTAAAAGTAGTAGGTGTAGTATCTGACTATCCCAGTCAGTCGCATCTTCAATTTTCAATGATAATGCCCTATGATGACATGTTTAAAATAGAGCAAGATGACATGGAAAACGTGATGCGAGACAATTTAGCCCAGAACTGGGTGATCTCTCATTCTTATACATATGTTTTGCTAAAAGAGGGCTTTGAACCAGAGACAGTAAACGCTGAATTTGCTGAATTTGTAAAAAATAATGCCCCTGAGCAATTACAAGTAGGACAAACTTTTTCATTGGAGCCCATGAAAAAATGGCATCTAAATTCTGAGGCGGTAGCATTATTTAAGCCAAATAGCGATATTGGTTTTATTCATACCTTCTCAGCCATAGCGTTAATCACTTTAATTATTGCCTGTTTTAACTTCATAAATTTGTCAACCGCTTACTCGAGCAAAAGAACACGAGAAGTAGGATTAAGAAAAATAATGGGGGCTAAAAAATACCAATTATTCACTCAGTTTTTAGGGGAAGCCATCATTATCAGCCTTTTTGCTTTTATTCTGGCTCTTCTTCTTGTTTCGCTGGCTTTGCCACAATTGAATTTAATTGCCAATAAAACCTTGCAACTTAGTATGGCCGTAATTGGTGTGTCAGGATTTTTTGTCTTTATAGGTTTGTTTCTTATCACTGGCATATTAGGAGGCAGTTATCCTTCTTTTGTACTCAGCCAAATAAAAGTTGTTAACTCAATTAAAGGTAAAACCAGTAGCAATGTTCATGGAGGATTTAACTTGAGAAAAGTATTGGTCACAATCCAATTTACCATGTCTATTGCCTTAATCGCGGGAGCAATTTTTATTTACAACCAAATTAGCTTTATTCAAAATAAATCCATGGGCTTTAATAGTGAGCAGATGGTGATAGTACCCGTGCTAAGTGAAAATTTTAATTCGGTATTCGGGGGAGTGAATAAGCAAATGTATCAGCGACTTACTACTTTTGAAGAGGAAATAAGCAAAAACCCTGCAATACAGGCTTCCACGCTTTCATCTCAATTACCCGGGATGGGGTCTGTATCTAGAATGGTAACCTGGCAAGGCAAACCTGACGATAAGCCTGAATTTATTTCTTCCATGGCAGTTGATTATGACTTTTTAGATACGTACGGACTAAAAGTAATAGCCGGCAGAGGATTTAATGAAAATTCAGGTACTGACGCTGATGCTGCTTACGTGGTAAATGAAACACTTGTTAAGGAGTTTGGCTGGAAAAATTCAGGAAATGCTTTAGGTAAAGAAATTGACTTGGAAAAAAAAATAGGCAAAGTAATAGGAGTAGTTAAAGATTTTCATTTTAATTCTATGCGCGAGCCTATTAGGCCGTTGATCATAGAAATAAGACCGGTATTTTTTAACGCTATGAGCATTTTGGTATCCGGAGATTTTAATGAAAATATACAATATCTTGAAAATAAATGGAAGAAGCATTTTCCTGAAAAAGCATTTGATTATTATTTTTTGGATGAATCGCTGCAAAACCAGTATGAATCTGACAGAAGCTTGGCCAGGATCGTGGCTATTTTTGCTATCATAGCCATTGTAGTGTCAGTAATGGGGTCATACGGGCTTATAATGTATAGTGCTAAAAGCAGGGAGAAAGAGTTGGGGGTACGAAAAGTATTAGGCGCTTCGGCACCTCTTCTACTACGGTTATTAGCCGCAGAATTCACCTATCTTTTTGTCATTGGGTTTGTGCTCGCGGTGCCATTGGCTTTTTATTTTACCGGTACTTGGCTCAATAATTTTGTTTATCGTATCCAAATGGATTGGTGGGTATTTGCTTTAAGCGGAGCTATTGCTTTGCTATTGATTTGGATATCAATTGGTTATCAATCTATAAAAGCTGCTTTGGTAAATCCTGTAGATATGCTGAGAGATGAATAGTATTTATTTGTATGGATCAATGCAAAGCATGATTGTTTTATTTATTTATAAATTTTATAAATCATCAATTACATGAAAACTTATTATTTTACAGTAGTATTTATATTTATGTTAATTTCCTGTGATAACAAAAGAAGATTAACCAATGAAGGCCAGGATCATGTTAACTTAAACATAGAAGAAAACAATATTGAATTGCATGAAATTACCATGAATATGGCTGCCGGAGAATTGAACATTAATACCGGAACTGACCGATTATTAACCAGCACTTTTAATTACCCAATTGAAAGTTGGAAGCCTCAAATAAATTACGAAAGAGACGGCGGTGTGATAACTACCACTGTAAAACAGAATATTAAATGGAATGTAGAAGATGCTGATGGGAATAATGATTGGAACTTATATTTTGATCCAAAAGTACCATTGATTATGGAACTTGAATTGGGCGCGGGCGAAAGTGATATCGATTTATCAGGAGCCAGTATAAAAACTTTTAAAATTAAAACAGGTGCCGGTGAAAGTAATATTGATTTGAGCAATACCAATGTGGCTGAAATAGATCTAAAAACCGGCATAGGAGAGATAAAGCTTGATTTAACTGGTAAACGCACCGTCAATAATCGAACAGTGATCAATGGAGGTATTGGACAGCTCACTATTTATGTGCCTCAGCAAATTGGTGTTAGAGCCAGAGTTTCAGGAATTTTGGGTGAAGTAAATCACAACATTCGAAAAGAAGGTGGTTATTATGTAAATGAAAGCTATGGCCAATCAACAATTAAAATGGAATTGATCATTTCTGCTGGAATAGGAGAGGTGACCATTAAGGAAAAGTAGGAGGTAGAATAAATCCACCTCCTTAAAAATATTATTTATCAGCTTTAATTTTTCGACCATTTGAATTTGTATAGTCAAATTTACTAACAGTTCCTTTGTAGTAGAAATAAATAGGTGAATCGTTGGTTAGCATGCCATTAAAGGTAAGTTCGAATTCTTCACCAACTTTGTTTACATTTAAAGTTCCTGATTTGGCTTCAATTGAATTACCAGATTCATCGCTGTAATCAATTTCAACATCCATGAAATCATAAGATCCAGTAGGAAAAGGACTTTCATCGTTATACACATAGTCACCCGGTGCTAGTTCAGTTGAAGACGAGCTAAAAAGTTCAAAATAAATAAGTGGTCCAGATCCTGAAATTTCTAATTCGCCACTAGTTACATCAGTAAAGATAATGTTTTCTCCTCCAATAGATAAATCTATATTAATTCCATCGTGATCCCAACCCGAACCTGGAAACAAATCTTCACCATAATTTTCAAATGCCGCTTTATCTATGACATAATCAGTACTATCTACAGTTAACACTATTTCTTTTTGAGCTTCTTCTTTATCTCCACAACTTATTAAGAAACCTAAAAGTCCAAAAATTAGAATTGAGTTTTTTAGCATTTTTTTCATTTTTTTATGTTTTTAAAAATATTTTTGCTAATTTATCCTGATCTTCAACAAATATTTTTGTAAATAGCATGGAGACATTACTAATGTAAGTTATTTTAATAAGCAATTGATTATGAATCAATGTGATCTGCGTAAGTAAAATCAGGCTCTATATGATTTATTGTGGAATATCCTTATTAGTAAATACACTTGAAATAATATTAAAATATTTCAATTTCATATTTTTTATACTTTTACTGTTCTGAAGCTAAAGTAGGGATTGA
>CAZQEZ010000142.1:0-10129 GCA_964592475.1 uncultured Roseivirgaceae bacterium | reverse complement strand
AATAAAACGCTTACCCAAAAGCAAAAGGTGGTAGTGTTGATTAAAATATTAGAGCTAGTTGGTTCCGATCAAAACTTTACTCCTCAGCGGATGGAAATAATTGATACGGTTTCCACCACTTTTAATATTCCAAAAGATGAATATAAAGTAATTGAAAGCTTTGTGCTTAATCGGAAAGTTGAAAAATTTGAATTTGATCAAATACTAATTGCCTGTGCAAAGGATTGTGAAGAAGTAGTGTCCAATAAATTGGAGTTAGATATTGAAGGTGCAATAGTATTTATGCAAATTTCTAGTATAGATATGTATTTTGTAAAGCACCTGGGAGATGAGGAGGTTGTGCTCAATGGTTTTGTTATGAAGTACAATCACGTGTATCTTTTTAGTCATGGCAGTACTATTAAAACTCCCAAAGGATCGGCATTATATTATAGTGAATTAATCAGATATTTCTTGTCTGACTTTGATACTAATAATATCTCGTTTGAGGCAGTGGGTATCGAGTTTAAATTTCCTAATGGAGACCTGGGATTGCGGGATGTAAATATTGTAGAAGGCCCTGGAAAACTACTGGGAATAATGGGTGCTAGTGGTGCGGGCAAAACCACTTTATTAAATGTATTAGCAGGAATAAACAAACCATCTTCCGGACAAATATTAATTAATGGCCTGGATATTTTTTCTGAAAAAGACAGACAAAAAGTAAAAGGCGTAATAGGATATATTTCGCAAGACGACTTACTAATAGAAGAACTTACGGTATACGAAAATCTTTATTATAACGCCAAATTATGTTTTGGTAATTTATCCGAAAGCGAGCTGGATAAAAAAGTAATGGAAGTGTTGAGTAGTCTGGGACTTGAGCAGAGGAAAAGCCTAAAAGTAGGAAGTGTATTGGATAAGACCATCAGTGGCGGTCAGAGAAAACGCCTCAATATTGCTTTGGAACTTATTCGCGAACCGGCTGTAATGTTTGTAGATGAACCTACTTCCGGATTAAGCTCGCGCGATTCGGAAAATGTAATAGACTTATTGAAGGAGTTAACCTTAAAAGGAAAACTTATATTTGTAGTTATACACCAGCCATCGTCAGACATTTATAAAATGTTTGACAAGATGATTATTATGGATTTGGGCGGGTATCCGGTATTTTATGGCAACCCTGTAGAAGCGGTAACCTATTTCAAAAAAGCAACCAATCAAGTAGACAATGAAAGAGGACAGTGTCCTGAATGTGGAAATGTGAATCCGGAACAGATATTCAATATCATTGATGCTAAGGTAGTGGATGAATATGGCGAATTCACCAATAAAAGAAAAATTACGCCCAGGCAATGGCATGATCATTTTCTGGAAAAATTTCCAGTGCCAAAAGTAGAAAAAGTAAAAGAGGTGCCTCCCAGCTCCCTTAACCTACCTAATCGTATAAAGCAAATGCTAATTTTTGCCAAAAGAGATATGTTGTCAAAAATTAGTAATAAGCAGTATATGCTAATCAATTTGCTACAAGCTCCAGTTTTGGCTTTTATACTGGCTTTTATAATCAAATATAAAAGTGCACCGGATCATCAATCCTACCTATTCAGATTTAATGAAAACTACCCGGTATATATCATGATGAGTATTATCGTCGCCTTGTTTATGGGGTTAACGGTAAGTGCTGAAGAAATAATAAGGGATAGGAAAATACTACGGCGTGAATCTTTTTTAAATTTAAGTTGGAATAGTTACCTTACTTCAAAAATTTCTATTTTGTTCATGCTATCAGCCATCCAAACTTTACTGTTTGTGCTAATTGGTAATTGGATATTGGAGGTGCATGCTATGAATTTCACTTTCTGGCTAGTGCTATTTACTACCTCTTGTTTTGCCAATATTTTGGGCCTAAATATTTCGTCTGCTTTTAATTCAGCAGTTACGGTTTATATTCTCATTCCGCTGCTTATTATTCCTCAGATGGTATTGAGTGGCTTGTTGTTTAATTTTGATAAATTAAATGAACTGGTAAGTACTAAAGGAAAGGTACCGATAGTGGCTGACATTATGACTTCTCGCTGGGCATATGAGGCAGTGGCAGTTCAGCAATTCAAAGACAATCCTTATCAGGCACCATATTTTAAGTTTGAGCAAGAGCAACGTGTTTGCGATTTTAAAGCGTCCTATTTTATAGATAAGTTAACCGAAAAAATTCAATTTATAAATAAAATTAATGGAAATGTAACAGCAGAAAATAAGGAAGAATATAAAAATGCATTGGCTCTTGTGAAAAATGAACTGATTAAAGAAAATTATCAGGAAGGATTGGAAGAATTGCAACTACAAGAGAAAATGACTATTGAAAATTATAACCAGGAGTATGGTGCTCTCTTACTGGCTTATCTTGACAAGATGAAAGACCATTATTTAAGTAGGTATAACGATGCTGTATTTAAGCATGAAAGTTTAGTGCAATATTATGAAGATGGTGGTCGTGAATCCTATGATTTAAATGAAGAAAAAAATAAATATTATAATGAAAGTTTGGCTGACCTGGTAAGAAATTTAAGTATAAAGGACAGAATTATAGAGTATGATAACAAATTGTTACAACAAATCGACCCTGTTTTTGTCTTGCCTAGCCATCCGGAGCATATGTTTGATTACCGAAGTCATTTTTTTGCGCCCCAAAAACACTTCTTAAATATGTACTTCAATACTTACTGGTTCAATATTGGCGTCATTTGGTTCATGTGTTTGTTGCTATACATCATCCTCTATTTTGAGGGTTTGAGAAGATTAATCAATTCATTTGGTCAATTAAATTTCTTAGGTAAGTTTTTGAAAAAGAAGTGATTGCAATTTAAAGCATTAATTATAAATTTTAGGTTTTAAATAAAACTAGTAAGACTGTTAATTATTCAATGTAAAGGTTTATGAAAAAACTATTATTATTATTATTTATATTTGGGAATATGGCCTGCGAGTCTAATAAAAAAATAGATGATGAAAAGGCTTTCCTGGATAGCTTGGAGTTGGTTACGCTTAACCAGCCGGAGATATCTCAAGAGGTAATTAGTGATATAATTCAGCAAATTCCCTCTCCTCTTGAAATTTCATTCTTGATAAAAGAGTCAGGAAATTCTTACAACAATGAAGTGTTAAACTCTCCTGATAATATTTCAAAATACAACAGTAATTATCACAAAGCGCTCAACTTAGGAATATATGGAGCCGATTTGGGTTATACCAATATTTATAACCAAAATCAAGACGCCATCTTTTATCTTGATGCTATCAAAGAATTAGCAAATGGATTAAGTATTGGTCAGTTTTTTGATTTTGGTACAATTAAAAGGTTGGCCACCAATAGTCAAAATATGGATTCTTTGCTCCTTATCAGCACGCAAAACTTCAATAATATAAATACATATTTGCAAGAGCAAAATAGATCTAACCTAAGTATATTATTGCTGACCGGTGGATGGATTGAGGCTTTACATATTCTTTGCCAGGTGGCAGAAGATAAAAAAAGTGAACAGCTAAAAGAGAAAATAGGCGAGCAAAAAATTATACTTGACAATATCAAGTTGTTACTAGAGTTTTATCGTGAATCTGATCCTAATATTAATAAATTTTATGATCAGGTAATGCAATTAGATGCAATTTATTCTCAGATAAATATAAACCATGTTTATGCCGAACCTACTTTTGAAGAAGTAGACGGTATGCTGGTTATTAAAGACAATAGCACTACTACTATTGACATAACAGATGAAGATGTGGCGAAAATTAAAGCTACTACCGCCATGATCAGAGAACAGATTATTAAATAAATGAAGAAATTGAATAGAAATATGAAAAAGATAGTAATCATACTAAGCTTGGCTGGAGTAATCTTCCTTGCCCAAACGAATACAGCGCAAGCTCAATGCAATACCGATGGCTTAACCGAACAATGCCTTTCCAGCCTTGAAAGCGGCTTTACATTTCTTAAAAGCTTTAAAGTAGATGGCCAGGGTGGCAGTAAAGACAAAGTAGAATTCTCGTATGTATTTAGTAAAGATACCGAGTATTACATCAATATATGCACCGGTTCATCCTCTGTAGATGGAATAAAAGTAACGCTTTATGACAGCAACAGAAAAATGGTGGGTACAAATTTTGCCAATGGTAAGTTCTTTGGAGCTTTGAAGTATCCTTGCAGTGCCACAGGTATTTACTACATTACTTTTACGTTCGAAGGGTCTAGTAACCACTGTGGAGGAAGTGTGTTGGGCTTTAAGCGATAAAAAAATATTTCTTAATTGATTTAAAGGCAGAATATAATTCTGTCTTTTTTTAATCAATTTCTATCAATGCTATGTTGCCAAAATGCCTTTTAATTATATATAAATATATTAATAATCAGCCCATGAAAATCCTTATTATTGAAGACACCGAAATTGATATTCTTATCGCGGAGAAAATAATAAAAAGTGTGGACAAAGAAATTGAAGTTGATTCGGTAGAAAGTATAGCAGAGGCTTTTATTTATTTAGGAAATACTGAACCTTTGCCTGATGTCCTATTACTGGACTTAATTTTGCCAGTAAAAGGCGGATTTCATTTTTTAGAAAAAATAAGTATGAATGAAAAACTCAGGAATTTACCAGTTTACATCTATACCTCATCTATTCATTCTCAAGATAAGCAAAAAGCTACTACATTTAGCAATGTAAAGGGCTACATCGACAAGCCTATCAATAGAAGTAATGTAGAAGAAATGCGTGCTCTGGTGAATCACTAAATTTTTTATGTTTTTAAGGTTTTTTTAAACAATCTGCTGCTTAACTTTTTAATAAGTAAAAAAGATATTTTTTTAAACTAAAATTAAATGATTATGAAACTTTTAAATTTTTTTTCATTTATTATAATGACAACCTTATTGTTTTCATGTGCAAGAGAAACCGCATTAGTTGGAACTGATAAAAATCTTGAAATAGCTGAATTCGACACTTACAAATCATTCGCTTTTGCTCCGCATGTAAAAGATATGAGTAACAATATATTTTTCTGGGATAGCGAATTAATGAAGATGGCTGTAAAAGAGGAAGTAAAAGCGGAAATGGAGGCATTGGGCTATACGTATAAAGAAAACGATGCTGATCTTCTTTTAAATTTCCGGGTATTTGAAGAGCCTGTGGAAATTACAGGATTTGTAGATAATGTAGCTGACGAAAACTATTGGGGTCCTAACGAAATTAAAAAAGAAGCAATTGGTCTTGAGCCTTCTGCTCAAGTGAGAGAACCAGGTGACGCCCGAACCTATAATTTAGAAGAAGGTTCAATTTTCATTCAGATGGTGGATGTTAAAAAATCAGCATTAATTTGGCAAGGTTATGCTTCAGGAATAGTTGAAAATGCTTCAATTTTAGATAAAGATGAAGAAAAAATTGACCAAGCAGTAGAAAGAATATTTGCAGAATACAACTTTAAAGCGGCAGGATACGCCACAAAATAATTTTAAGCTGAATTCGTGGATAAAATGAGGGCTCCATTTATGTGAGTCCTTATTTTTTTTCAAAACAGTTTTGCTTTTTTTACAGTTTCTTTATCTAAATAAAAAAATTCTTTATGAATATTAAATGGTGTTTCATTTTCACCGGGTGCTAATCTGCTATAACTCCCATCTTCATGCATCTCATATGCATTTACATTATCCTTCAAATTATACGCCAATAGATTAATCATTTGCTGCTTCAACAAGCCATCCTTTACGATAAATAAAGATTCGATTCTTCTGTCAAAGCTACGTACCATCATATCTGCACTACCCGAATACACTTTTGGATCACCATTATTATGAAAATAATAGATACGCGAATGTTCAAGATATTCACCCACGATTGATCGTACCGTGATGTTGTCACTTAGCCCGAGCCTACCAGGTCTTATAGTACAAATTCCTCTCACAATTAGATTTATGTGCACACCTGATTGAGAAGCGTCATAAAGCTCGTTAACCATGTCTTTATCTTGTAATGAATTTACTTTAATTACAATGCCGCTGCTCAACCCGTTGAGAGCATTTTCTTTTTCTTTCCTGATGAGATCAATTAGCTGTAAGCGCATTTCTCTTGGGGCAGTAATTAAATTTTCGTAAGATCCTGGTTGCGAATGTCCTGTAATTACATTGAAAAACTCAGATACATCATGGGCGTATTCTTCATCGGCAGTGAGTATGCCGATGTCTGTGTAAAGTCGTGCGGTAGATTCATTATAGTTTCCACTTGACATGTGAATATATCGAGTAACTTTGTCCTCTTCTTTTCTAACTACCAGAAGAAGTTTTGTGTGCGTTTTTAAGTTACTTATTCCATATATTACAAAACAACCGGCTTGCTGAAGCTTTTTAGCTTCTTTCAAATTATTCTCTTCATCAAAACGTGCTTTTACCTCAAATAGTACCGAAACATGTTTGCCATTCTCGGCAGCTTTCAAAAGAGCTGCTGTAATGAGTGAATCATTAGCCAAGCGATATATTGTAAGTTTTATTGAAAGTACTTTAGGGTCTTCAGCAGCTTTTTCCAGTAATTCAATTACCGGTTCTATGGTATTATAAGGATGGTGAAGCAAAATATCCCTACTACTTAATATTTCAAAAATATCTTCAGATCCGCTTTCCGGATAGCTTACCGGAGGCACCGGAGGGTGTAGTTTAGGAAGTCTATCTTTAAAGCAAGTGTTTTTTACAATTTGCCACATGCTTGAATAATCAATCAAGCAATCTGCAGGAGTGGCAAATATGTTTTCATTACCTATTTCCCACCTGCTCTTGAGTATACGAGCCATCCAGTCGTTATACCCTTCTTCAATCTCCAGTCTTACCACCCGCCCGGTTTTTCTGGTTTTTAATTTTCTTCTCAATTCCTCCAGAAAATTGGCTTCAATATCGTCACTTTCTTCTAAAGTAAAATCTCCATTGCGAGTAATCCTGAAAAGGTCGGTTGAGATAATTTTAATATTTCGGAAAAACTTTTCTATGTGTGATCTTATAATGTCCTCTATAGGTACAAAAAGCATTTCCTCTTCCCGCTCAATTTCATAAAAGCGTGCCAAATTTTGTGGAATCTGGATGAAATTCAATTTTTTCCGATCTACCGGGTCTTCGGCACTTTTAGTGACTACTCCAAAAATTAAAATGCTGTTCATCAAAATAGGGAAAGAGTGGTAATTATCGTAAACCATAGGTGTGAGCATCGGAAAAATCGTCTTTTTAAAATAATGCCTCACTTCTTCTTTTTCCGACTCGTTTAGTTGATTTACTTTGATTATTCTAAACCCGTTTTTACTAAAAAGTGGTACCAATTCCTTTTGATACAAATTATTTTGATCTGAATAGAATTGTTTGGCTTCATCATAGAGTTTATTTTTAAATGGAAGCTCACGCAAGCCAGAATAGTCAATTCTTTCTTTACCATAATCAATGTAATTATACAAACTACCTACTCGTATCATGAAAAATTCATCAAGGTTAGAGGAGGTAATAGCTAAAAATTTTAGCCTGTCAAATAGGTTGCTTTCATTTTTTTTTGCCTGATCCAGTACTCGATAATTAAAATTTATCCAGCTCAAGTCCCTGGAAATCAAACTGCTTTGCGAAATAATAGCGTTGTATTTATTTATATCAGTCTGGTTTTCCTTCGCGTTGCCTTTACCCCGGCGAATTGTGTTTTTTACTGTTTTATCTACACTTATCTTTTTGGCCATAGTGGTATTTTTATATTAATGAAAAAAGGCCTTCCTTTGAGAAAGCCTTAATATTTAAAAATATATAAATGAAAAGATAATAATAAAAGCTTTTACCTAAACATCTACATTGGCATATTTTGCGTTTTTCTCTATAAATTCTCTACGAGGAGCAACTTCATCGCCCATGAGCATTGAAAAAAGATGATCTGCCGCAGCAGCTGATTCAATGGTTACTAATTTTAAAGAACGCGTCTCCGGATTCATGGTAGTTGTCCATAATTGCTCAGGATTCATTTCTCCTAAACCTTTATAGCGCTGTACGGCAACCGATTCTTCTTTAGAATCTTTAGCCATATCCTTTATCAATGCAACTCGTTCTTCTTCAGTCCAGCAGTATCTTTCATCTTTGCCTTTACGCAACAGATAAAGCGGAGGCAAAGCAATGAACAGGTACCCTTTCTCAATCAAAGTACGCATATACCGAAAAAAGAAGGTAAGAATTAAAGTTCTAATATGGCTTCCATCTACATCAGCATCAGTCATGATGATAATTTTATGGTAGCGTAGTTTTTCCATATTCAAAGCTTTTTCATCATCAGGAGTTCCAAAGCTTACACCTAAAGCAGTAATAATATTTTTAATTTCGTCATTGTCATAGATTTTGTGCTCTTGTGCCTTTTCCACGTTCAATATTTTACCCCTAAGCGGTAAAATCGCCTGAAATTGACGATGACGTCCTTGTTTGGCTGATCCACCAGCAGAATCTCCCTCCACCAGGTAAAGTTCACAAGCACTTGGATCTTTGTCAGAACAATCGGCTAGTTTACCGGGAAGTCCGGTACCGGTGAGCACATTTTTACGCTGCACCATTTCACGTGCCTTGCGTGCAGCATGTCGTGCCTGTGCAGCCAGTACTACTTTAGATACTATTTGTTTTGCCTCTTTAGGGTTTTCTTCCAGGTAATATTGCAATGCTTCACTAAGCACACCGTCTACAGCGCCCATTACGTCACCATTTCCAAGCTTGGTTTTGGTTTGTCCTTCAAATTGAGGTTCGGCTACTTTTACAGAAATAACAGCAGTTAGACCTTCTCGAAAATCGTCACCACTTATTTCAAATTTGACTTTATCTAGCAAGCCAGATTTATCGGCATAAGCTTTTAAAGTGCGAGTTATAGCTCTTCTAAAACCACTTACATGCGTACCACCTTCAATAGTATTTATATTATTTACATAAGAAATTACATTTTCCGTGTAAGAGTTATTATAGCTTATGGCTACCTGCACTGGTACGTTGGCTTTTTCCCCATCGATATAAATAGGTTCAGGAATTAAGCTATCTCGAGTGGAATCAAGGTATTCAACAAACTCTTTAAGACCACCTTCTGAGAAAAACTCTACTTCTTTAACTACACCATTCTCGTCTTTCTCTCTTTCATCAATCAAAATTATGCGAATTCCCGCGTTAAGATAAGCTAGTTCTCTTAAGCGAGTGGCTACAGTTTCATAATTATATTCGTGAGCAATAAATATGGAAAGATCTGGTTTGAAATATATTTCGGTACCCGTTAGTTCTGAGTCACCGATTACTTTTACCGGATATTGAGGTTCTCCCCGCTTATACTCCTGTTGATAGACGTGCCCATCACGATAAACAGTAGCCTTTAAGTGATCAGACAAGGCATTTACACAAGATATTCCTACACCATGTAATCCACCCGAAACTTTGTATGTGTCTTTGTCAAACTTTCCACCGGCATGTAGCACGGTCATTACTACCTCTAGCGCGGATCTTTTCTCTTTAGTGTGCAATTCTACCGGTATACCTCGTCCATTATCTGACACCGTTATTGAATTATCTTCTTCAATCTTTACCCTGATCTCAGAACAATGACCGGCTAGCGCCTCGTCTATCGAGTTATCTACTACCTCCCATAACAAATGATGTAAACCTTTAATGCTTACGTCTCCAATGTACATGGCAGGCCTTTTTCTTACTGCTTCCAGTCCTTCTAAAACTTGAATATTGTCAGCAGAATAATTTCCTCTATTTATATTAATATTTTCGCTCATATCTTCTTAAAAACAACTGCAAAATTAACAATAAATTAATTGTCAGCCTATTAAAAAGTGGTATTTATCAGTCGATTAGTGGATGTTAAGGATATTTGTAGCAACTTTTAATTTAGAAAAATTTATATATGCAATTATTGAATAGAAATAAATTTAGGTTCTATGAGCAATTGTGTGGATAATTGAATTTTGCTTATTGTTTATTGTTTATTTTAATGATTTTTATCCACACAATTAAATGTTTAGTTGGTTTAAAGCTGAGATTTCTGCTATTTCACCACCCCCTTGCTCCCATAGCCGTCAACCTAAGACATATGAAGACCCGAAGGGTCGAAATCAATGGTCA
>CAZQEZ010000141.1:0-10144 GCA_964592475.1 uncultured Roseivirgaceae bacterium | reverse complement strand
TTTTTCTTAGGTTGACGGCTATGCCCTTTGCCCCTCTTCCCGAGGCTTGGCTTCGGGAGGGATTTAATGGTTTTTTATTTTAATTTTTAAGGTACGAAACTTCAGTAAATGATTTAAAGGGTATCGCTAACATAATCCATCCGTCTTTTATTATACAATGGCTGTCCGGTAAGCCGATCCAGGTTGTCAGGTATTTGCCGTACATCAGGAGCATGATCAACTGATAGTTCTTGCCAGGCTTCCAACTTTTTTAGCAGACTTTTTATGGTGTCCGTATAGCCTTCTTTCATGGCCAAATTGTCAATTTCATGAGGATCATTTTCAACATCATACAACTCGATGCCGGCACGTGGTGCCTGAAAAATCATCGATTGCGCCGGCGATAATTCATTTTTTTGATATGCTTCCAACAAAGACCACCAGGAAGGTCCGGCATCCACATGACCCAACATTTTATCAGTGTAAGCGTTAAAAATCAATTTAAATTTTTCAGTTCGTACTGTTCGAATATATTCATCAGTCACATGCCAATTTCGCTCTGCAAAAATCATATCTCGCCCTCTTTCTTTTGGGCTATGCAGCAAATATTTAAAACTTTTACCCGGTAAAGTGGCTTTTGATTGCTTACCAGCGATTTGCAATAAAGTTGGCATCAAATCAATGGTACTTATTAAGCCATTTTCGTGCACAGTACCGGCTTTGATTTTTTCCGGCCAGGTAAAAACCATAGGAGTGTGAATGCCTGCATCGTACACGGTAGCTTTACCTTTTGGAAATGGATAACCATTATCACTTAAAAAAATAACAACTGTATTTTTTGCTAATCCCCGATCTTTTATAGCCTGGCAAAATTGACCTATTTGTTTATCCACGCGGTGAATTTCATCGTAATAGCGAGCAAGGTCTACACGTGTACGCTGATCATCAACTAAATAAGGAGGCACTTTTATATCATTGGGGTTGTGAACCTGAGGTGCCTGGTTGCCTTCAGCTTTTTCGTTGGGACCGTAAGGCCGATGAGGATCTACAAAACCTACCCACATAAAGAACGGACGATCGCCTTTTTTATCCAAAAACTGATTAAAATTTCCCAATGCCTTATCAAACCACCGTCCTTGTATGTAATCAGGCCAAAAACCGTCATCAAAATAATCAAAATCTTTCATTACATGGTCGCCAAAATGCGCTTTTAGCATTACCCCGGTATAGTACCCAGCTTTTTGTAGTTCGCCAGGCAAGGTAATCAAAGTATCGCTCATATCGGTATGATGTAAATCTTCTGTGCCAATGGTATGAGAAAACTGCCCGGTCATCATAGAGGTGCGCGAAGGGCTACATTGACTGGAAGTAAGAAAGGCGTTGGCAAAACGCAAACCATTTTTTGCCAGGCTGTCGATGCTAGGTGTTTTTACTATCGGGTTTCCATAGCAACCCATATCAGGGCTGGCATCATCAGCTATGAAAACTAAAATGTTAGGAGGATATTTTTTGTGTTCAAATGAAGAATTTATACTTGCGGTAGTAAATAAAATTATTACCAACAATAACCATAAATAAAAATAATTTAGTCTTTTCATTTTTAAATGCTATTTTTTTCCAAAGACGTTTTCTACTTCCAGTGGCCTTTTATTTCTCAAAACAGGAATTAACATAAATGAGCCATTCTGTTTTTCCAAATCTTTGGCCATCCAGGTGGTTTTAGGCATTTTAAATTTGGTACCCAATCCCGCCACAAGCAAATTGTGAGTAAGATGAATATTGCCTTCTCGTTTTACCCACGCCATTTTTTGACGATCACCAGTCATTACTACTCCATCGCCTCGCGTATTTGAAAGCAATACCATATCGACCATGTGACGATTGCCATCATAATAGATATTACTGGTATCCATTTTGTAAAAACCTCTTTGAGACAGAATCATTTTCTCGGGATAATTTTGGTAAGGTCCCATGCCTACCCATTCTGCATTAGCAAATTCTGTTGTTAAGTTAAAAGATAATCCCAACTCAGAAAAGTAACCGGATGCCTGGCCTGCATCTACCTTGTAATTACAAGTAATCAGCCCAGCTTCATTTAATTGCATAATTACCTGCAGGTCCACAACCCCGGATTTCTGGTCAGGATGCTTATAACGATATTTTAGTTCAATTTTTGGGGTTTCGCCAGGTTGATAAGAGGATTGCAATAATTCAGCTTCCGCTTTAATTGGCCAAATATTTTCATCAGCATAGCTATACTGGCGTTGCTCAGCCATGGTCAATTCACGACCTGTATGCAGGTAAGGGCCGCTGCCAAATTTTTTATCGCCCAACATTATTGCAAAAGTACCATCAGTATTAAAAGACAAACTAAAGCGTCCTAATGATAATTCATCTGGCAAATCAGTTCCGTTTACAATAGGATCAAGCGCATCTATAGAAACAAATGTCGGATTACTTTTTAATTCTAAATAGTGCTCGTAAACCTGATTTCCCAACTGGTCAGTAAAATTGATTTTGAGAAAATAGAACTTTCCTTCAGTATTTTCAGGAAGAGATAAACCAAGACTCATCATGCCGGTTTGCCTGGCAGGAATATTTAATTGCTCTTCACCCTTTTGTATACTTTGGTCATTTTCAAAAAGCTGCCACCTAACATTATGCGCTGCCAGATTGATGAAATCATACTTATTCATTACTGAAAGTGAAATTTCCTGAGAGCCAGGGTTTATCAACATTTCTTTCTCAATAATTTTAACCGGGGCATAGGCGCTTTTGGTTATAAAATAATCGGTCTGTGGGGTTCGGTCTGCGTAAACTATTCCATCAGTCCCAAATTGTCCATGGCTATCCATCACCGTATCTTTATTGAGCCAGCGATCAGCAGAAATTGCTTCATTTTTTCCTTTTAAAATATTTATATCTTCGTACGAGTTATATACTTTTTCACCGTTTACATTTCTGTAAATTCCTTGGTCGGCCCATAACCAGATCATGCCTCCGGCCCAATTGTCATAATTTTCAACTACCTGCCATTTGTCCATCAATGCACCGTAAGCTACATCGAGCGAATGGTTATATTCTGTAGTAAGAAGAGGCCGCTGATAGGTATTTTCTTTAGCTATTTTTTCCATTTTTTCACTCGTGGGGTAGTGAGTGGCATAGATATCCACAAAATCGGGCAGACCGGTTACTCGATCAAATCTCTTTCCTCCGAAATTATTGTGCGGAAATAATATTGGACGTGTAGCATCGAGCATTTTTACATATTGAGCAGTTTTGATCACCATATCTGTCAATGGATTTTCATTGCCAATGCTCCAAATTAACACACTCGTTCTATTTTTATCTCTCGAAATAGTTCGTTCTGCCCGAGCCAGCAGATCACCAAGATGCAATGGATTGTACAACATTTCCTCCCCAAATCCAAAAGGCACTTCACAATTAACATAAAAACCATACTCATCGCAAAGTTCTAAGAAACGTGGATGCGGTGGGTAATGAGAGGTGCGTATTGCATTTATATTGCCTTTTTTCATAAGCTCTAAATCAGCGCGCCAGTGCTCTTCCCTCAATGCCCTGCCTACTTCAGGATGTATTTCATGGCGGCATACGCCTTTTAATTTGACGGGTTTTCCATTAATTTTTAGTATGTTATGATCAATGGTAATTTCTCGCAAGCCCATCCGATGATCTATATTTTGCAAAACCTCACCTTCCGACTTCAATTTTAAATTTAGCTGATGAAGGCGAGGCTGTTCCGCGTTCCAAAGGATTGGATCTTCAACTTCAATTGTAAAATTAACTGGTCCGGGATAAGATTCGTAGTTGGACCAACTTACAGGAAACTTTTGATTAAAAACCTCTGCTCCATCAGGGCTATTTAGACTGGCTTCAAGTATTAAATCTTGCACCTGACCTTCTTTTTTTCTCACCAAATGAATGAGTGTTTGCACATCAATACTGGCCTTAGTTAAATCTTCCGATAAATCAGTAGTAATGGTAAAATCGTTTATGAATATTTTAGGCATTGCTACCAGATAAACATCGCGGTAAATGCCAGAAAGTGACCAGGCATCATTGCTATCAAAACCAACCTGTGGATGATTTTTATAAACATTGAGTGCCACAAGGTTTTCTTCTTCCCAATCGAGATAATTGGTGATATCTTGCTCGTATTGTTGAAAAGCACTGTTAAACGAACCGGTTTTTTCTCCATTGAGAAATAAATCAAACCCAAAAGAAACCCCTTCGAAATAAATAAAGACCTGCTTGTCTTTCCATGATGCCGGTAAAGTAAAAGTGTGTCGATAGAGGCCTTTTTCGTCGGTTCGGCTGGTAAAATAAGTAGGTGGCTCAAACCCTTGCATTTCCCAGTTGGATGGCACCTTAATCATATCCCAACCAGCCGCGTTGAAGGTAGTTTTATAAAATTGATTCATAACTTCCCCTTCACCAGAGGACAACCATTTGAATTGCCATTGTCCATTGAGAGACTTTACTTGGCTGGTGTCATCCCGGTCAAAAACAATCGCGTTAACATTGATATAAGTAAATGATAAAAAACAACAAAAAATTAATTTCAGAAAAAATTCCATGGCTTATGTTAAAAATTAGACTTTAAAATATTTAAAATTATGAATACACGTTTTAGATATCAATTAAATATTGGTAATCAATTCTATCACTTATAGCTCAGCATCACTTCTCAATAAGATAATCTAATCTCCTATTCGCCTCTTTATGTGATTGCACTTCCGGCTGTAATTTATCTTTCCGGATATTAAACTGATATCCATATTTATCTTGCATTAGCACGATGCTGTTGAGCACTAATAATGCCTCGGCACCATTTTTTGTAGCATAAAGCGCATCCAGCATTAGCGTTGATGGATTACCGTTACCGGTAATACCCAGATACTCCGCTGCTCGTACCCGATTGATTAGCTGTTGGTCTCCTTTTGCCAAAGATTCTATTTTAGGTAAAAGACCGATTGCTTTTTTAGCAAATCCACTACAAGCTACTAATCCCCAATAGCGCTGCCAGGGATCTTCTGAATTTAATGCCGTAACAATATTAGGCTTAGCCACTTCAAAATCAAGTAAAATAAGATCGGCTGTAGACAAATAGCTGGCAATTGCTTGTTGGTTTTTCTGGCCAAATGTACGCACATTTTCCCAGGCATTTGTAATTAGGTAGTGCTCGGGATAGAGTGACAAGTCAGGTAGATTCACCATCCAATGGTGTAAAGTATCATGTAGTGTAGCTAACACATCTGCATAGGCAGGGTCTTTTGCTAAATTGGTGGTTTCAAATGGATCGGTTTCTACATCAAAAAGCAACTCAGCAGGCCGGTCTTTGAAAAACTGAGACTGGATTTCATTTAGATCACCAGCTTTGTACATATCCTGCCACTCTTGATAAGCCAGCATGCGGTAGCGATAATTATTCATCAAGCCATCCATGTTATAAGGCTGATAGCTACGGATGTATTTGTATTTTCCTTGCCTTACGGAACGTACCATATCGTATTTTTCGTCGAATCGATCGGCATAACCATAGGTGACATCACGTTTGTTTAAATCCTCCATGGTAATATTTTTTCCTAAAAACGGCTTGCCGTCGTACTCCTGAGGAATGGACACTCCAGCAAGGTTCAAAACAGTAGGAGCAAAGTCGATAAAACTGACAAAACCCTTAATTTCACTACCCATTTCAAAATTTACCCAGCTTCGGTACTTTGGTGGTATGTGCACTACCAACGGCACATGCAGGCCTGTCTCATACAAGTAGCCTTTACTACCTGGCAGCACACCCCCATGATCGGCAAAGTAAAAAACGAAGGTATTTTCTAATAGGCTGTCTGCCTCCAATTCCTTAATTACAGCTCCTGCTTCTTCATCCATTTGTTGCATTCTATCCCGATAATAGGCATTGGTATATCGAAAAAGCGGCGTTTGCGGGTGATTTGGCTGCACAAATACTGAGGAAGTATCTGTATTGGTAGGATTTTGCATATCCTCCCGGCTAAAATGGAGGCGGCTTTCATGGGTAGTTGAAATATTAAAAACGTGGAAAAATGGCTGCCCCAGCTGCCGGTTGCGCCAGTGGGCCTCTTTGGAAGATTCATCCCACACGTTATCCGGTTTGATAAAATTGTAGTCTTCTTTGCTGTTATTGGTGGTATAATAGCCTGCTTCTCGCAAATAAGCAGGAAACATATTGAGCCCTTGAGGTAGGGGTATTGGTTTTTGCGTGCGATGATAATGAGAGGCAAATCTGGGTCCGTAAATTCCCGATATTAAAGTAGAACGGGCTGCGCTACATACGGGGGTGTTAGAAAATGTGTGGGTAAATTTCAATCCGCTTTCTGCCAGTTTTTCAATATTGGGAGTTGGCACCCCGTTTTTAAAAAAGAGATCCATGTAGTGTACCGAATTATCTTCAGAAGTGATCCAAACGATGTTGGGCGGTGGAAGTGGTTCTTCAGCCGGTGGTTTACATTGACTGCAAACAATAGCGACAATAACAAAAAACGCTTCTTTAAACTTCACGTTAGTTTTCATTTTATTTAAAAGTAAAAATAGGGAGGTATTGATAAAGTAGCAAGCAAATTGGCAGTTGTTTGCTTTTCCAAATGTTAATCCACTATGGAAAATATTAAAATTCAATTGCAGTTAACAAAGCCAAATGAACATAAGCAGAGTTACCGATGCAAAACTAATTTTAATGGGGGTTAAGTATTTTTACCTATCCAATATTGACTAATACGACCACCAATGAAACAGTTTACATTGACTTGTTTTCTTAATAAAAGAAATTGGCAGCAGAAAGGTATTGGGCTTTCACAAGTTTAGGAAATCTAAGCAATACCCAATATACCGGATAAAGCACTAGCCAAACCTAAAAAACTAAGAAATCCGCATATATCGGCAACTGTAGTTAAAATAATAGACGAAGAGGTAGCCGGATCTTGCCCCAAAGATTTTAAAGCTACCGGAATGATGGCGCCGGAAAAACCAGCAATCATCATAGAAATAATCATGGAAGCACCAATAACAAGTGCAATGCCAGCTGATGAAGCCCAGAAAAACACGATTAATGAAGTGACAAAAGCCACCACAATGCCGTTGATAAGTCCTACCATTATTTCCTTCTTAGCTACTTTTAACCATTGCGATATTCTGATTTCCCGCAGGGCTAACCCTCTCATGGTAACTGCTAGTGCCTGCGAACCAGTGTTTCCGGATTGACCGGCAACAACCGGTAAAAAGACTGCCAAAATGGTAATTTTAGCTATTGTATCTTCAAACAATCCTACAATCAGGGAGGCCAAAAAAGCAGTGGCCAGGTTAACATGCAACCAGGGCAGCCGGCTTTTTACTGCCACCGATATCTTTGATAAAGCATGTTCCTCCCTGCCTGCCCCAAACATTGCCTGAATGTCTTCTGTTGCCTCTTGTTTGCTGGCATTTATTAATGCTTCATTTTTAATTACTCCTATTAATTTATTATTTACATCAATAACTGGTATTTGAACGAATTTACCTTTTTCCAATATTTCAACCACATCCTCTCTGGATGCATAAACATTCACTCCTAAACTTGATTGCATCAGGTTTTTTACTTTTTGATCGGGTAGTGAAACAGCAATTAATTGCAGCGACAATTCTCCCAGCAGACTGCCTGTTTCATCAATTACATAAACGCTGCTAATTTTTTTATTTCCCAACTTCCGGATTTTCTTCAAAACATCTTTAACCGTATTTTCTCCATAAAAAGATGTTACTGCCGCCTCCATAAGATAACCTGCCGAGTCAGGTTTGTAAGTCATAAATTCCTTTAATTCGCGAGACACCAAAGCAGGCAGCAGGGATATTTTTTTCCGAACATCTTTATTTTCAAGGCGCGAGAGCAATCGCGCTCCCAAATGAGTGTCTATTCTGGTAAATATCTGAACAAACAATTCATCATTCATTTCCTGCAAAACCTCTGCCGCTACGTCCGGATTTAACCGAGCAAACACTTCTAAGGCTGATTCGGCGGGAACGCGTTGCAGATAATGCAGGTTTTTTTCAACCGGAAAAGAATCAAGTGTTAAAGCTGCCTCCATTGGATATAAATCTAAAAATCCATCAACCAGGCTTTGCTGAGCTATTTTTACCTTATTTTTCATAAAGATTTCTTTTTTGAAATTAATTCATTCCTGATCTGATCTTCCTGCACTTTGCAATAAACCAGTCAATCCTATCCGGTATAATTCACCCAGGGCATTTCCTGTTTCAATAATTTGTTTATTGAATTCATGATCGCTTTTCAATTTGGTTTTTTTAATATCCTCAAATTGTAAGGAACCGATTAACAATCCGGATTTATCAGTAACAGGAACAGCTTTATAATCCAGCCAAACCAAACTATTAATAATGGGCTGTATGGGATCATCGGCAAGAAACACGGGTATTTCCTTTATCATTAAAGATGAAATTTTACCCGTTCCTTTTGACATCATAAGATCATGTAATTTTAAAATTCCAGCTATTTTGCCTTCTTTATCTGTTAAATAGACCTCTGAAGTTGTTAGTGCCTTTTCCTTTCTGATAAGTGTTTCTGCATCTCCTACAGTGATATCTTTTAGTAAGGAGAGTACTTTGAGATTCATAAAGGCACCGACAGCATCTGTGGCATATTTTAATTTTTGACGAATTTTTTGTGACCTTTCCGCTGAAATTTTTGCTAATAACTCTTGCTGAAATTTATCATCAGATTGCCTTAATATTAACTCCAGTAAAAGTATATCGATTCTTTCGGCTAAAACAACAGCTAATTTAATATCCAGTAGTTCCATGCTTTTGGCTGCCTTGTAGCTGTTCATGTGAGATAAAGCTTTAACAGCCAGATCAAAGGAAATTTCACTTAACAAAGCAGAAATTTCTTCATTTTCCAGTTTTTCAATAATAAGTACAGCTTCCGGCGCATGTGTGTTTAAAAACTTGGCCACAATTATTTTGTCGGTATCCATTATTGTTCGTGTTTGATTAGAAATGACTTGTTTTCATTAAATTCTTTGGCAGGAATCACAACCTGTCCTTCTGGTGTGTCGAGTAAAACGGCAGTTGTGTCGATCCTGTTAATTTTACCCTGTATATCACCTATTCGGATTTTATCACCTACTTTATACGTTTTACTTATATAATAAACAGCCAAAATATTACTAACTACATTCCGGGCTCCTAATCCAAAGGCAAGTCCTGCCCCAAATAATAAAGCAGCAACAATGATGTTTATCAAAGTAATAAGAAAAGATATTTCAATACCTATCTGATCAATAGCAATAATAATAGCAGTTATCAAGATAAGATATTGAACTATCATGCCCAACGTTTTCCCACGCGTAAAGCCAATTTTTTTAGTTACTGAAGACATAATTTCTGCTACAATCCTACCAGCAAATACTGCAATTAATACGATCAATATGGCGGCTAAAATATTGGGAGAATACTTCAGAAAGCTTTCTATCCAATTGGCAACCAGGGTTAATCCAAGAATATCAGAAATAAGAATAAATACAGATAAAAATATTAACCAGAAGATTAAACTTCCCACGAAATTGGCGGATTTATCTAGATTTACTGTGGTCAGTGAGTTTTTGAACCAATAATTAATCATTTTATTGAAGTAGCGCATCAATCGAATGATCAAAAATTTAATTAGCTTAGCCAAAAGATAACCGATGGCTAATACAATGATAGAAAGGATTAACTTAGGGATGAAGTTCAGGAAATCATCTTTAAAATCAATCACCATATCATTGAAGTCTTGTAAAAAATCGTTATAATCCATTTGATTATTTTTTCAACTATAAGCCTAATTTAACATAATTAATATCTGATTGAAGTAGAAATGAACTTAAATTGTTTTGATGAAATGGTCAGTTCATGATTGTTACCTGGCTTAAATAAAATAAACAGGGCTCTATGTGAAATTGTATTGATAGTTGAATTTCAACTAATTTTTTGTTATTGTATTATTTTTACAATCTTTGTCCACATAATTAATTAAATGTTTAGTTGGCTTAAAGTTAAGATTTCTGCTATTTCACCACCCCCTTTCTCCCATAGCCGTCAACCTAAGAAAAAGGCTGTTTTATGAATGGTATATAAACTC
>CAZQEZ010000140.1:0-10156 GCA_964592475.1 uncultured Roseivirgaceae bacterium | reverse complement strand
TTCGGCAGTGATCAAAGCCCCACCTCTATGTGCTGCCTCTACTACTACCAGCGCATCGGCAATACCGGCAATAATGCGGTTGCGGCTGGGAAAATTATGGGCATCGGGCTTGGTATCCAGCGGATATTCGCTCATGATGCTGCTATTGCTGAGCAGCATTTGCATCACCGTATTTTTATGTGGTGCCGGATAAATTACATTTAATCCTGAACCCATGATACCGAGCGTAGGTAATTCATATTTTAAAGCTGCCTTATGTGCCTGAATATCAATACCATAGGCCAGTCCACTCACGATCAGGGCATTATGAGGTTTAAGACCCTCCACCAGCTTTTCGGTAAATTCCTTACCGTATTCGGTAGCTTGCCGGGTACCCACAATGGCTACTATTTTCCGGGCATTCAAATCGGCATTGCCTTTTACAAAAAGCAGCGGAGGGCTGTCCATGATTTGCTTGAGCCTACCGGGATATTCCTTATCGGTATAGAAAAGGATTTTTACTTCTTCCTTTTCACAGCTGGAGATCAGTTTTTCAGCTTTTTGTAAGGTATTGTGATTATTAATGGCTTGAATAGTTTTACCACCTATTCCAGGAATGCTGTTCAGTTTACTTTTATTAGATTTGAAAATGGCCTCAGCAGAGCCGCAGTAGCTGATAAGTTGTTTAGTATTTACATCGCCAATGCCAGGCACAAAAGATAATGCTACCTGGTATAGTTTGTCATGGTTCATTTTTATAACTTTTCTTTAAGCTCTTCCAGAAAAGACTTAACTTTTTTTAAAGAATTGATAACATTGAGTTGGTCTTTTGCAGTTTTTACATCTGACTTAATAATTTCTTTTGCCCCTTGTAGTGTATATCCCTTTTCTTTTACCAGATGGTAAATCAATTTTAAGTTTTCTATATCTTCCTGGGTAAATTGCCGATTGCCTTTTCGGTTTTTTTTGGGTTTAAGATTATCAAATTCACCTTCCCAAAACCTTATCAGTGAAGTAGCCACATTAAGTTCTTCTGCCACTTCTCCAATTGAATAATATTTTTTTACAATTTCTTTTTCTTTGTAAGGCACCAGACTATTAATTAGAAAAAATTCTACACGTTTTTACTCTGAAATGCCTATAAGTTTTTTATCAGGCATTATCACTTCACCGTTATCACTAATTATAATATTTAATTCAGGAAAATCATTACTGGTGAGCCTTTGCAGTGTTTCTATTGCACGCTTGTAAGGATCAAGGCGGGGTCCGCCCTCTCCTGGCTGATAAATTGGAATAATATCTGCTTTATGAAAGGCTCCCTTTTTGTCAGTATATACTTTCATAATGGGTGCAATACCATTTTCTCCACTTAAATTGAAACGGGCATAGGTACAAAAATTACCAAGACTATAAATGATAAATCTATCTTTATACACTTCCAAAGCCCTGGTCACATGAGGACCGTGCCCAAAAATAACATCAGCACCTTCATCAATTAAAGCATGAGCAAACTGATATACATTACCCCTGTTTTCACCATAGAAGTATTCGCTTTTACGGGTTACATGCTGGTGCTTTTTCCCTTCGGCTCCACCATGAAAAGATACAATCACTATATCGCTGATAGAATCCAGGTGAGCTACAATCTTTTTGGCATTAGGTAAATCATTTATACTTACTGTGCCTGTATTAGGCGAAAAAGCCACGAAGCCATATTTAATTCCTTTTTCTTCAAAGGTGGTATAAGGAGTGCTTAGCAACCCGGAAAAATGCAGCCCGGCTTCTTTAAGCACCTTCATGGTATTTATCCTTCCAGGATTCCCAAAATCGCCGGCGTGGTTGTTGGCCATACTCATGACGTCAAATCCTGCAGCCAGCAAGTGATGTATGTACTTTTCAGGCGTGCGAAATAAGTAGCATAGATCCGGGTTGGAGCAATTTTTTTGAATTCCTCCTTCATCAAGTATTACCCCTTCCAGGTTACCAAAAGTAACGTCCGCATTTTGCAGTACAGGAATTACATCTTTTAACAGATCGCGGCCATCGTTGGGTGGCAAATAATTGGCCGAAGGAAAATTAGTACCCATCATTATATCCCCTACTCCGATAATAGTTACCGTATCCGGTGCTAGTTTAAACACCTTTAAATCTACAGTGTCGGGATAATTGGGCTCAGGCACAGTATCTCTCACAATAACTACTACTGAATCCGGCTTCAACTGTAACGAATCAACAATTACCATTTTCAAGGTATCTCCCTGGGCCAGTGAAACTGGCTTAGGGGGTTTCGGCTGACTCACTTTACATGCCGTAACCAGCAGCAATAACCCAACATAATTAGCTAATTTACTGACCGATATTTTCATTATTTTCCAAATTAGCTTTAAATGTTATGACAATGATTGATTTTCGATGGAGGCCAGCTCAAGTATTTTTTCGTATTCTTCTTCATTTAAATCCATAAAGAAATAATGAACAGGATCTACCTGGTCACCATCTTTTATTACTTCGTAATGACAGTGAGGCGCGGTAGAGGTACCGGTGTTACCCACGTAACCAATCAATTCACCCCTTTTTACTTTCTGTCCTTCAGTCACTGCCCAGTCCTGCATGTGCGCGTAGCGGGTCATATAGCCATAGCCATGGTCAATTATAATTTCTTTGCCATACCCACTTAAATTATACTTTACCCGGTGAATTACACCATCGCCGGTAGCGTATATAGGTGTTCCCCTGGGTGCAGAAAAGTCACAACCAGTGTGCATTCTTTTTACTTTATAAATAGGATGAATCCGCATGCCAAAGCCGGAAGCTAATCTGGTTATTTCTTTATTGGAAATAGGCTGAATAGCCGGGATAGAGGCCCACATTTTTTCTTTGTTACGAGCCATTTGCAATATTTCATCATAAG
Source organism: uncultured Roseivirgaceae bacterium (assembly GCA_964592475.1). GTDB lineage: Bacteria > Bacteroidota > Bacteroidia > Cytophagales > Cyclobacteriaceae > CAZQEZ01. The sequence continues at coordinate 7,266 of CAZQEZ010000140.1, read as the reverse complement.
ATTTGGTCTGAATATACATTTGCTTTTTCAGCTGGTCTATTCTTTTAAAGGTATTAAGAATAAGCTCTTCTTTTTCTATATTGCTATCCAATATTTGTTTGTATCTTTCAGAACCCCCTACGCCAGCTTTGCGAATAGAGGCAGGAATGGGGTCAGCTTCAAAAATGGTGCGGTAAACTTTATCATCACGATCTTGCAAATGCTCCATCATTTTGTTCATGTCGTCCAATTCATTTTTAGCAATATCGTAATAGAGTACTAGTTCTTGATTTTCTTTTTTCAATATGGCTTCCTTGGGTGATTGAAAATAGGTGCTATAGATAATTACTATCGCGATGGCTATGATAGTAGCTACTGATAGAAAACCCAATAAATTTAAAATAACATCCCAAGTGGATACTTTAATTCTTTCGTATTTGCAGGTTTCAGTATCATAATAATATTTTATCCTTGCCATGGTATATTCTTCTTTTTTATTTTTTTATTTTTGCCGCATTTAAAAAGCGAATAAAATAAAATTTAGTTCAATTAAATAGTTAATATATAGATATTTATTACTTCGGGTATAAAATTAATCAAAAACTTCAAAGTAAGCATAAAAAATTTATGGATTCAAACACAATAAGAAATAAATTTCTCGAATTTTTTCGTAACAAAGGCCACCAGATAGTACCTTCGGCTCCTATGGTATTAAAAGACGACCCCACCCTGATGTTTACCAACGCGGGCATGAATCAATTCAAGGATTATTTTCTTGGCAATCAAGTACCCAAGTATAAACGTATAGCCGATACCCAAAAGTGCCTAAGGGTATCAGGAAAACACAACGACCTGGAAGAAGTAGGTATGGATACCTATCATCATACCATGTTTGAGATGCTGGGAAACTGGTCATTCGGCGATTATTTTAAAAAAGAAGCCATCGCGTGGGGATGGGAGCTCCTGACAAAAGAATATAAATTACCTGCCGAGCGTCTTTATGTTACGGTATTTGGCGGCAGTAAAGAAGATAAACTCGATGTAGATCAAGAAGCTTACGACTTGTGGAGTGACATAACGGATAAGGAAAAAATATTATTCGGAGATAAAAAAGATAACTTTTGGGAAATGGGAGATACTGGCCCATGCGGACCCTGTTCCGAAATCCATATCGATTTACGACCCGAGGAAGAACGGCAGAAAAAAGAAGGCAGCCTATTGGTTAATCAGGATCACCCACTGGTAGTGGAAATTTGGAACCTTGTTTTTATTCAATACAACCGGATGGCTTCCGGCACTTTACAGCCGCTGCCAGAAAAGCACGTAGATACCGGAATGGGCTTCGAAAGGCTTTGTATGGCCATTCAAAACAAGACATCTAATTATGACACCGATGTATTTCAGCCCATTATTCAATTGATTGGCAAAGAAGCCAAAGTAACCTACGGTGATAAAAAGGAAACAGACGTGGCCATACGGGTAATGGCTGACCATATCAGGGCCATCGCTTTTGCTGTTGCCGATGGCCAACTACCCTCCAACAATAAGGCTGGATATGTAATCAGACGGATTTTACGAAGAGCCGTGCGCTATGGCTTTACTTTCTTAAATTTTAATGAGCCATTCCTATACAAGCTTGTTCCTATGCTGTCTGCACAAACGGCTGAAATATTTCCTGAACTTAAGCAACAGGAAGAATTTATCATGAAAGTGATACAGGAAGAGGAAGCTTCTTTCCTTAAAACCCTTGAAACCGGATTGAAGAAGCTGGAGCAAATCAAAACTGAATTGAACAAGAAAGGAGCCAAGCTAATACCCGGCGAAGTGGTTTTTGAATTGTACGACACTTTTGGTTTTCCGGTAGATTTAACCGCGTTAATTGCTCGTGAAAACAGCTTGTCTATCGATCAGCAAGGCTTTGAGCAGGCCATGGAACAACAAAAAAGTCGCTCGAGAAAAGCTGCAGAGCAAGACAAAGGTGACTGGAAAATAGTGCAAGTAGGAGATGAGGTGTCTTTTGTAGGCTATCAACAAATGGAGGCAAAAGCACATATTTTAAGATACCGCCATGTAAAGGAAAAGAAAAACAGCTACTATCAATTAGTGCTGGATGTAACACCTTTTTATGCCGAAAGCGGAGGACAAGTGGGAGATACAGGCTACCTGGAAGTGGATGGTAAAAAGTATCCGATATTTGATACTAAAAAAGAAAATGAGTTGATCATCCATTTCATTAAAGAAATACCTGCAGATCCCCAAATGGAGGTTAAGGCGGTGATTAACCAGAAAAAGCGTGCGCTTACCATGAATAACCATAGCGCTACTCACCTATTGCATGCCGCGTTAAGAGAAGTTTTGGGAGATCATGTACAGCAGCGAGGCTCTATGGTAAATGACAAAATACTACGGTTTGACTTTTCGCATTTTGCTAAAATGACCGAAGAAGAAATAGAACGAGTAGAGCGCAGAGTAAACCAGAAGGTACGAGACAACATCAAACTGGAAGAGCGGCAGAATATACCTTTAGCCGAAGCTAAAGAAATGGGGGCCACAGCTTTGTTTGGAGAGAAATATGGAGAGTTTGTAAGGGTTATTGTTTTTGACCCTGAATACTCCATTGAATTGTGTGGTGGTACTCACATACCTGCTACCGGCAGCATAGGGTTGTTTAAGGTTGTAGGCGAAAGCTCGGTGGCTGCCGGTGTAAGAAGGATTGAAGCTGTGACTGCTGAAGCAGCTGAAGAGATTGTACGCCAACAAGAAGATACACTGAAGCAATTGAATGATCTATTGAAACACCCTAAAGATATCATAAAATCGATCAATGGGCTGGTAGAAGATAAAAATAAGCTAAGCAAAGAGTTGGAGCAGCTACAAATGTCGAAGGCAGCCGATCTTAAAAACGACTTGCTAAAAGCGGCCAAAGAGAAAGGCGGTATTCAATACATCATTGAAAAAGTTGCATTACCAAGTGCCGATGCTTTGAAGAAAATAGCTTTTGATTTAAAAAATGAGTTGAACAACCTGGTAATGGTGCTGGCAGCAGATATTGATGGCAAACCTCAAATTGCTGTGGTAATTGCCGAAAATTTAGTAAAAGAGAAAGAATTGCATGCCGGTAACTTAGCTCGCGAATTGGCCAAAGAAATAAAAGGAGGCGGAGGTGGTCAGCCATTTTTTGCTACAGCTGGCGGGAGCGATCTCTCAGGTTTGGATAAAGTAATTGAAATGGCAAATCAAAAGTTTATGCAATAGGCAAGGTTTGCAATGTCTAATAAAGTGACCCAAAAAACTATAAACCTAAGTGCTGCGGTTCTATAAATTATGGATCCAGTGGCGAATTTTAAAATGCCAGTGTTTTATTGCTGCCTGCATTCACTTGCAACTTCCAATAAAAAAATTAGGACGGATAAGCCCAAAGGGGCATATTCATTAGCCCGGGACGCAGTCCCTGGGCATCAATATAATTCCGAAAAGCTCCAACGGGGGCGTAATCAAGACACCGGAATAACATCTTAAAAAACTAAAAAACATGGAGCTATGGCTACAACAAAAATAACAGGTAAAGAATTGCGACAAATAGGTTTTCCTGAAGGCCGGGCAATAGGCACTGCATTGCAAGTGCTGGAGCAACATTATAAAGGCAAAAGTAAAAAGCATAAGCTGGAATTAATGCAAAAGGTGCTGGAAACTCCTGCCCTATACCAAAAACATGAAAACCTGGCTCCGGTTTCCATGGATTTAATAGTAAAAAAAGAAACGGCTCGAAACATTGAATTGAACACTAATCGCGTGGAATACCAGACTTATGGTGCATTAGGTATTGAGCCAGGGGCAGTAAACCAGATGGAAATTGCAATGAAATTACCGGTTACTGTTGCAGGTGCTTTGATGGCCGATGCGCATCAAGGGTATGGCCTGCCCATTGGAGGAGTACTGGCCACTCAAAATTCGGTGATTCCTTATGGGGTGGGAGTAGATATCGGTTGCCGTATGTGCTTATCTGTTTATGATCTTTCGCCGGATTTCCTAAAACAGGAAAAAGAGAAGCTGAAAAAAATCCTGGTGGATAATACCAGATTTGGCTATGCCACCTTTAAAAGTCCACAGGATCATGTCGTGATGGAAAGACCGGAATTTAGTGAAATAAATATACTAAAAACCCTGAAAGATCGAGCCTATCGCCAGATCGGGTCTTCCGGCGGAGGCAACCATTTTGTGGAATTTGGTGTAGTAGAAGTGCTGGAAAAAGAAGAAGGCCTGGACCTGTTGCCCGGAAAATACCTGGCGGTGCTTTCCCACTCCGGTTCGCGAGGAATGGGAGCGGAAATTGCCCGCTACTACACCAAATTGGCCATGGAAAAATGTCAGTTGCCTAAAGAGGCGAAGCACCTGGCCTGGCTGGAACTGGATAGTGCTGAAGGGCAGGAATATTGGCAGGCCATGACGCTGGCCGGCGACTATGCTTCGGCCTGTCATCATCAGATCCACGAGCGCCTGGCCAAAGCTTTAGGTGAAAAGAACCTTTTAATGGTGGAAAACCATCACAACTTTGCCTGGAAAGAAAAAGATAGCAATGGCAATGAAATCATCGTGCATCGTAAGGGGGCAACCCCGGCAAGCAAAGGTACTTTGGGCATTATTCCCGGATCCATGACTTCGCCGGGATTTGTGGTAAAAGGTAAGGGAGAAGCTTTGTCTATAAATTCGGCCTCTCACGGGGCAGGCCGGGTGATGTCGCGGCGTAAAGCCAAAGAAACCCTAAGTCAGCAGGAAGTACATAAGCACCTACGGAAAGCGGGAATATCATTGATTGGTTCAGGTCTGGATGAAGCGCCTATGGTTTACAAGGATATTCATAAGGTGATGGAGTACCAGCAGGACCTGGTGGAGGTAATGGGAATTTTTCATCCACGCATAGTGCGTATGTGTGGAGATGCCAAATTCGGTGAAGTGGATTAATGGCTCTTAGGGCTTCATTTTATCCAATTTGCAAATTTGAGTATTTAAGAAGTCCTCGCTTCCCGATACAAAATATTTGAATTGCTTTTAACTCTCAGCTGCGGACCCATCGGCATCAAATTTTACCAATCTCGCCTTTACCGCCTGAAAAAAGGCCACCTCTTCCTTCATATCCATGGCCTGATCGTGAGGCAAAGCAGTGGCAAATGCCTTCCACAGACCGGAATCATGGGGGCGGCCCAGGTAAGACAAATGATAATAAACGCCTGAACCACCCGGCCTTTGCTGCTCCAGGGGGCTGGGCAGCCTTTTGATGTAGCCGTAATCATTACACGGCCAAACCATGATGATGTCTTCCTGTAAATCAAGTCCATGATCGTACAAATCAAGCACTTCCTTGTAGGCCATAAAAACGGTTACCAGGGGAAAATCATTTGAATTTTGATTGGAATGCGCTATACAAATTATTGGCATCAAGAAAAAATAAGCCAGAATGGAAGTAATAATATTATTAATTTGAACAATTTGAACCATAATCACAGTTTAAATCCTGTTAATCGCATTTTTGTTGGCCAGGACTTATAGCTAAGCCCATAAATAAAAAAGAGGCAACACTTCAATAGTTTTCTGAAGCTCCAATGGACTTCTTTTTACATTAAGAGTTTAATTTTCTTTTGGTGTCCTGGCAGGGAACGTCTAAAGATAAAATACTGTTCGTAATTATATTTATAAAAGTAGTTTCTTTTATTTTTGTAAAAATCCAAAAATTAGAAATCATGAAATTTAATTTAACTTGTCTTTTCCTTTTACTTTTTTCTCTGGTATCTGCCCAGGATATTTTAATTGAAGCCGAAAGTTTTGACCAAAAAGGTGGTTGGCTAGTCGATCAGCAATTCACTGAACAAATGGGCTCTTCCTATTTACTTGCTCATGGTCTGGGATTAAAGGTAGCCAATGCAAGCACTACATTTAATGTGGATAAACCAGGGAAATACCACATTTGGGTAAGAACCAAAAACTGGGCACCAGGTGAGTGGGAAGCACCAGGTAAGTTCAAGTTATCAATTGATGATAAATTATTTGAAACCGAATTAGGTACAAAACAAGACTGGAATTGGCAATACGTAGATAGTGAAAAACTTGACGCAGGAAAGCACAAAATGTCGCTGGTAGACCTGACCGGGTTTGACGGCCGCTGTGATGCCATTTACTTTTCTCTATCGAAAAAAACACCCCCCAATTCACTTGAAGAAATGAAAACCTGGCGACTTGAGGTTTTGCAATTACCATCGGCACCTGCCATGGTTAAAGACTATGATTTTGTGGTTACCGGTGGAGGTATTGCAGGTTGTGCCGCTGCCATAAGCGCAGCGGAGCAAGGTTTGAAAGTGGCACTTATTCACGATCGACCGGTTTTGGGCGGCAATGCCAGTGGTGAGATCAGGGTGCATACTTTGGGTATTTACGGGCATTTTGAGCGTATTTTGCGCATGCTCGACACAGAGCATTATCCCAATGGCGACCCCAGGGCAAAAGATGAAGATAAAAAGCGCATGCGAAATGTTCAAAAATATGAGAACATTGATCTTTACCTCAATTGGAGAGCCTACAACGCTGTGGCAGAAAATAATATCATTCAATATGTGGATGCCCGCCATACAGCTACCGGTGAGCGTATGCGCCTAAAAGCACCTTATTTTGCTGATTGCACCGGTGATGGCTGGATTGGTTTTTGGTCAGGTGCAGAATTTATGTATGGTCGTGAAAGTGTAGACGAATACGGAGAAGAATGGGACAAGCATGGCGAATTATGGAGCCCAAAGCGAGCAGATAATTTTGTAATGGGTTCTTCAGTATTGTGGCGAAGCCATCAATTGGATTCAGCCTACAATTTTCCGGAGGTGCCATGGGCACTAGAAGTGGCAGAAGATTATGCCGCCCGAAATGGTGAGTGGCAATGGGAATTTAGCAGAAATGATATTCATCAAATTGACGATGCTGAATTTATTCGTGACCATATGCTGAAAGCCATTTACGGTTCATTTTATAATGAAAAAGAAAAACCAGGCACTGACAGCCTTGGCTTGCAATGGGTAAGTCATTTAATTGGCAAACGGGAATCAAGGCGACTGATTGGGGATCATATTTATAATTTTAATGATGTGCGTGATCAGGTGAAGTTTCCGGATTCGGTGGTTGTAGAAAAAAGAGCAGTAGATGTGCATTATCAGCAAAACTTACTGGAACCGGAAAAACCTGATTTTCTTTCAGAGGCATTTTTTTATCGAATCGACCGGTATTACGTGCCTTATCGAAGTTTGTATT
>CAZQEZ010000139.1:0-10536 GCA_964592475.1 uncultured Roseivirgaceae bacterium | reverse complement strand
AAAGGAAACAAGAGACCAGTTATCACGCACAGATTAAAAAGTCAAGTAAACAATAATACCATCTATCACTTTTTTATTGTTAACAATCACTCCCTCACCTTTTTTTACCACTCTTTTTAAAGAAATCCACTACCGATTGATAAGAAGGCGAAAAAAATCCCTTTTAGTCATAGTTGTTTATTAATAGGCTTTTAAAGCATTTACTAAATTATCCTGTTTTCCTCTGTTCAAAAACCAAGGAACATTAACGGCTATAATACCCAATATGAGTGTCGGCGATATTTTTGGTGTTTGTCCAATTGGCCCGGGGTCATTCAGATCTCCTATCATGGAAGAAAATCCATGGATCAACAATCCGGCGCCTACAGCATATAAAACTGTTTGCACTGTTCGGGTAGTTTTGGCTTTTTTAATGTGGTCCAGTGAAACCGGATTGTTGGCTAGATCATACTGTAGATTCCTGATGTTTACCTTTTTCAGCTCAGAATTGTCAAACGTATATTTATAATGTCGATTAGCGTAACCAAATCCTCCCGACCAATTCATAACATCCGTGTAAAAAATGGAGATTCTTTCAGCATCATAAAGTCGTTCGGCAAATATTTTGAAACCACCTTGATACACGGGTAAAAAATATCTTTCTTTTCCATATTGATCACTTCCCAAGATGTAATCTACTTCCTGTATTTTTATTTTAGGACCTTTTCTTCCATCTACACGCACGTAAGGCCCAGACAAAAAGCTACCACTATTGGTTATGTAAGCGTAATTAGTAAAAACATCCTGTCCATTATTTAATTTAACTAAAATTGGCAATTGCGAAAACACCGTAAAAGGTAGTACAATTAAAAGCACTGCTGTAAATATCTTTTTCATTAGAATAAAGATTTTAGTAAATATATTTTTTGGCAAAATACTAAATCTTGAGTAGATAGCCTGAGAAAAATTTATATTTTTGGGTTTGTCAATAAATTGCCTGCTTATTTCATTTTAAATTGCAAAAATAGCATAATTTGTCAATTATTTTCTTTAAATTTGAGTATTGTGTAAAAAGTATCCATATTTATTTACCTGTTATTATTACAAGTCCTAGGGAATTAATAATATAAATATAAACTTTGTAGTAATTATGCTTTTCAAACCGGAAAAATGGCATTTCTTGATATTGCTTGCAGGTATGTTTTCCTGTAAGCCTTCAGTACCAGAGGAGGTAGCCCAAGCCTCTGAAACCATTCCTGAATATATTGATTTTAACCTTCATGTAAAACCGATCCTTTCTGACCGCTGTTTTGCCTGCCATGGACCGGATGCCAATAAGAGAGAAGCCAATTTGCGACTGGATACCGAAGAAGGTGCTTTTGCTGCCCTGGGCGATGAAAAAAATCGCTTTGCCATCAAAGCGGGAAATTTGAAAAAAAGTGAAATGTTTCATCGTATCCTGGCTGAAGATCCGGACATTATGATGCCTCCCCCGGAGTCTAATTTAACCTTAACTGACGAAGAAAAAGCTACGCTTATTCGCTGGATTGAGCAGGGTGCAGAATGGAAACCTCACTGGTCTTTTATTAATCCCGAAAAGCCAAAGCTACCCAAAGTAAAAAATAAAAACTGGCCTGCCAATCAGATTGATCATTTTGTTCTGAAAAAAATGGAAGGCAAAAACTTTACGCCTACCCGGCAAGCCGACAAAGAAACGCTGGTGCGCAGGCTGTATTTTGATCTTACCGGTTTGCCACCTTCGCCCGAACAAGTAGATGAATTTGTTAATGACAATTCACCCAAAGCTTACGAAAATTTGGTAGACAAACTGCTAAACACGCCAGCACATGCAGAGCGTCTGGCAATGGAATGGATGGATGTAGCACGCTATGCCGATTCCCATGGTTACCATGCCGATGGCTACCGGGAAATGTGGCCCTGGCGCGATTGGGTGATTTCCGCTTTCGCTAAAAATATGTCCTACGACAAATTTATCAGCTGGCAAATTGCCGGTGACTTATTGCCCGAACCCAGTCGTGAACAATTAGTGGCTACCGCTTTCCACCGTAATCACCCCATGACAGCCGAGGGAGGAATTGTGGATGAAGAGTACCGGATCGAATACGTGCTGGACAGAGTGAATACCACTGCCAAAACATTTCTGGGCCTTACCATGGAATGTTCGCGCTGTCACGATCATAAATACGATCCTATTTCACAAAAAGAATATTATCAGTTTTCTGCTTTTTTTAATAACGTGGATGAACTGGGAATGACCGGTGACGATGGCAATGCCGGACCAATGTTAAAAATGAAGGATGAGGTAACCCAACAAAGGCTCGATTCTCTTTACACCATGATTGAGCAAATAGACAAGCAGAAGGAAGCACTGGCCTCCAATGTAAAAGGTAACCAGATAAATATTTCAAGGGTAAATCTCAAAAACAGTTTACTGGCACACTATCCGCTCAATTCTAAAAGAGAAAAAACAGCTAACCTGCAAAATCCGGGCAAGCCTGGTAAAATTGTAGGTGAAGTGGACGAGGTAGAGGGTATACAAGGTGGTGCCATCAGGGTCAATGGCGACCACGAATTTATCGAGCTACCGGAAATGGGGCTTTTTGAAAAAACTGAACCATTCACCATAAGCCTCTGGCTCAAGCCAGAAAAGAAAGACCAATACCAGGAAATATTTGGAAATAATGGAAATAAAAATTCTTACTGGCGTGGCTATGAATCTTACCTGGACAGCCTGAACAGGATTACCTGGCGCCTGGTACACGCATTGCCACACAACCTCATTCAGGTAACTACGGAAGGGAACATTCCTGCCAATGAATGGACACAACTCACCTTTACTTACGATGGATCCAGTAGTGCCTCAGGTTTGAAGATTTTTATCAATGGAAAACCCACACCATTAAGCATTGACTATGACAATCTTTATAAAACTATATTGCCGACAAATCCAAATTATAAAAAGGCTAATCGTCCCTTACGATTTGGTAAGGCTTATCGCGCTTTCAGTGGCGATGATGGTGTTTTGGCAGGTACATTTGATGAAATAAAAATTTATAACCGCTCTCTTACAGCCTTGGAAGTTGCCGGTCTGTATCGATATCATAAGCCGGAAGCCGAGTTTACACTTTCCCGAAAAGACACCATAGAATTTTGGCTCAATCAACAAAAGGAATATCAGGAACTAATGGCAAAGGCACAAAAAGCCTGGGAAAAAGAACTGGAGGTAATGGATTCTCTGCCTGAGCTAATGATCATGAAAGAAATGGATAAACCACGGCCTGCCTACATTCTCGACCGGGGTATTTACAACGCCAGATTGGAGCAAGTAGGTCCTGCTACACCCAATGCTGTTTTATCATTTACCGATGAGTTTGAGAAAAACAGGTTAGGTTTGGCCAAATGGCTTATTTCTGAGCAAAACCCGTTGACCACAAGAGTGACGGTAAATCGTTATTGGCAAATGATTTTTGGCAAGGGCATCGTTGGTTCCAGTGATGACTTCGGTAATCAAGGGGATTTACCCACGCATCCCGAATTACTGGATTGGCTGGCCGTAGACTTCAGAGAAAACGGCTGGGATCTGCGCCGCTTGATAAAAATGATGGTTATGTCTGCTACCTACCAGCAAAGCTCAATGGCCGATGAGGAAATCAGGCAAAAAGATCCGGAAAATTTATTCCTGGCTCGTGGACCGAAACACCGCCTGCAGGCAGAAATGATCCGCGATAATGCATTAAAAGCGGCAGGTCTGCTGGTAAAAAAAGTGGGCGGTCCCAGTGTGCGCCCTTATCAGCCCCCAGGGCTTTGGATAGAAAAAGGCACCTTTTCCAAAATACTACTTACTTATGAAACGGACAAAGGCGAGGGCCTCTACCGCCGCAGTCTTTATACTTTTATAAAAAGAACTTCACCACCTCCCAGCATGACCATTTTTGATCAGGATAGCCGTAGCTTTTGCGTGGTGAAAAGACAAACCACTAACACGCCGCTTCAGGCTTTGGTTTTGATGAACGATCCGCAATTTGTTGAAGCCAGTCGCCTGATTGCCGAGCGCATGCAAAAAGAAGTAAGTGGCAAGCTGGAAGAAAAGTTAAATTACGGGTTTAAACTATTGACCAGCAGGTCGTTAAAACCAGAAGAAACAGCAATTTTCAAGCAATTATTCAACGAAGAAACCCGGAAATACGAAGAGGATAAAGCTGCGGCTGATTCGTTACTTTCTGTAGGCGACTATCCCGTAGATGATTCGTTGGATAAAGTAAACACTGCAGCCTTAACCGTGGTGGCTAGTTTGATGATGAACCACGATGAAGCTTATATGAAAAGATAGATGTTGGAAAGGAGATGTTGAGAAAGCAGGTGAAACATATTATGCATGGTTGGCAGAAAGTGAAAAGATGGCATTTCGTGTCCATCTCCTCACTTTGTTTGATCGCCGCTTGTCAAAGTCCGGTACCGGATGAAATACAAGCTGCATCTGCCGATATACCGGATGTGGTTGACTACAGCCTGCATGTAAAACCGATATTGTCAGACCGCTGCTTTGCTTGTCATGGACCGGATAATAATACGCGGGAAGCCGGCTTAAGATTAGATACCAAAGATGGTGCCTATGCTGCTTTGCAGAATGATAAAAATAAATTTGCCCTCAAGGCTGGCCATTTGAAAAAAAGCGAGGTATTCCATCGAATTATTTCCGAAGATCCGGATCTGATGATGCCTCCTCCGGAGTCCAATCTATCATTGACTGATAAAGAAAAAGCAATAATTGTCCGCTGGATTGAACAGGGCGCTGAGTACAAGCCTCATTGGGCCTTTGTAAAACCGGAAAAGCTAAACCTGCCCAAAGTAAAAGATAAGCTATGGCCACAAAATGAGATTGATTACTTCGTGCTAAGAAAGTTGGAAAAACAGGGAATGGAGCCCAACCCTAAAGCTAATAAAACTACCCTGATTCGAAGGCTGTATTTTGACCTCACTGGCTTGCCTCCTACCCCTGAGCAAGTAGCATTTTTTGTAAAAGATACCCATGCAGATGCTTACGAGCAATTGGTAGATCGATTGTTAAAAACTCCGGAGCATGCCGAGCGAATGGCCATGGAGTGGATGGATGTATCCCGTTATGCCGATTCACACGGTTTCCATGCCGATGGTTTGCGGCATATGTGGCCCTGGCGTGATTGGGTTATTTCCGCTTTCGCTAAAAATCTTCCTTATGATCAATTCATCACCTGGCAAACCGCCGGCGACCTGCTTCCCAATGCCACCCGGGAACAAATGATTGCCACCGGTTTTAACCGGAATCATCCCATTAATTCAGAGGCTGGCGTAGTACCCGAGGAGTTTCGGGTAGAGGCAGTACTGGATCGGGCCAATACCACCGCCAGGGCTTTTCTGGCTTTGTCTTTTGAGTGTGCTCGCTGTCATGATCATAAATTTGATCCGATTTCTCAAAAAGAATATTTTCAGTTTTCGGCCTTTTTCAATAATGTGGACGAACTAGGTGTGATCAGCAACGATGGAAACTCAGGGCCGCTATTGAAACTGACCAATGAAGTAGCAGAGACCAAACTGGATTCTATCCATCACCTGATCAAAGAAGTTACAGCCCGACAGGAATCTTTGGTACAAAAAGCGGGAAAGCATTCCAACTTACAACCCAATTTGAAAAAAGGTTTGCTGGCTCATTTACCTTTAGATGCTACGCGTGATGAAGCCATCAATTTGGCCAACAGGACAAAGCCTGGGAAACTAAGGGGCGATGTAGATTTAGTTGATGGAGCAAAAAATTCAGCCATAAGAATCGATAGCGACTACGAATTTTTACAAATTGAAGAAGGTATGTTTGAGAAAACGCAACCTTTTTCTGTTTCGCTTTGGATAAAACCGGAGAAGCAGGATCACTACCAGGAGATTTTTGGCAATGCCGGACAAAAAAATTCTTTCTGGAGAGGCTATGAAGCTTACCTTGACAGCCTCAACAGAGTATCGTTCCGCCTCACGCACGCCCTGCCTCATAACCTGGTGCATATAACCAGTCACGAAACAATTGACCTGAATCAATGGACTCATCTGGCTTTTACGTACGATGGCTCAGCCCAAGCTAAGGAAGTAAAAATTTATATTAATGGTAAAATAGCGGAGACCACGATTCATTATGATAACCTTTACAAATCTATTTTGCCGGTAAATGCTCATCACCGGTTGGAAAAAAGAGACATAAGGATAGGCAAGGCCTATCGTGGAAATACCGGTGATGATGGTTTGCTAAAAGGAGCTTTCGATGAAATCAGGGTTTATGAGCGTGAAATATCTGCTGTGGAAGTGGCTCATTTATATCAGGAGGCTTCGCCCAATGAAGCCATCACCTGGTTGAGCCATAAAGATTCTATAGAGCATCATTTGATGCAGCAGCCGAATTACCTGGCCAATCTGATACAATTACAAAAAATGAGGGATGCCGAATTGAGTATTAAAGATACCATTACAGAAGTGATGGTAATGAAAGAAATGCCTGAAATGCGCCCTGCCTATGTTTTGGAGAGGGGAATTTATAATGCACACCTGGAGCAGGTTTTCCCAAATACGCCATCCTCAATTAATAAATTTGGAGAAGCATATGAAAATAATCGGCTAGGATTAGCCAAATGGCTGGTTTCTGAAGACAATCCACTTACTGCACGGGTTGCAGTGAACAGGTATTGGCAAATGCTTTTTGGCCTGGGCATCCTGGCAACCAGTGATGACTTTGGTAACCAGGGAGATCTGCCTACCCATCCTGGCTTGCTTGACTGGCTGGCGGTTGATTTTAGGGAAAATGGTTGGAATGTTCGCCGCTTGCTAAAGCAAATCGTAATGTCGGCTACTTACCAGCAAAGTTCAGTGGCAAGTTTGGAAAAACAAGAAAAAGACCCCGATAACTTGTGGTTGGCTTATGGACCTAAGCACCGGTTACAAGCCGAAATGATTAGAGACAATGCCTTGCAGGCCGCTGGTTTGTTGGTTAAACACGTGGGCGGGCCCAGTGTAAAACCATTTCAGCCTAAAGGATTGTGGAGCGAAAAGGCTTCATTTTCAAGAAAACTGCACTATTATGTGCAAGATAGTGGTATATCACTTTATCGCAGGAGTATGTACACGTTCATTCGCCGGTCCCAACCACCACCAAACCTGGCCGTTTTTGACCAGCCCAATAGATCTTATTGTGTGATCCAAAGGCAAACTACTAATACACCCCTTCAATCGCTGGTGCTGCTCAACGATCCGCAATTTATCGAAGCCTCCCGCCTTGTTGCAGAGCGAATGCAGCAGGAGGCCGGTGATACTTTAGAACAACAATTAAATTATGGCTTTCGGTTACTTACCAGCAGAGATTTGAAGCCCAGAGAAAAAGAAATTTTTAAATCATTATATAAGGAAGAAATCAACAAGTTTAATCAACAAATAGGAGCAGCGGATTCACTTTTGTCTATCGGGGATCATCCAAGGGACCCTTCGCTGGATAAAGTAAACACTGCAGCCTTAACCGTGGTGGCAAGCTTGATGATGAATCACGATGAAGCTTACATGAAAAGATAAAAATTATGTATTGTAAAAGAGACATTGACCGACGAGATTTTTTACGCAAGTCGAGCCTGGGGCTGGGAGCCCTGGCTTTGGGGGCATTGGTAGATCCCAATATACTGAAAGCCGGCCCTAACCCGGGTCAGAATCCGGCAGCAGCCCAATGGCCGGGACCACCACATTTTGCACCTAAAGCCAAAAGGGTAATCTATCTCTTTCAAAGTGGTGGGCCTTCTCAGTTAGAAACTTTTGACTATAAGCAAAAGCTGCGAGACATGAATGGCGAAGAGTTGCCGGATTCTGTGCGAAAAGGACAGCGCCTTACCGGTATGACCGCGGGTCAAACTTCTTTGCCACTGGCCGGCTCACAATTTGACTTTGCCCAATATGGCCAAAGCAGGGTTTGGGTCAGTGAGCTTTTACCCTACACTGCTCAGGTGGTAGATGAATTATGCTTTATCAAGTCAATGTACACGGAAGCTATCAATCACGACCCTGCCATCACCTTTTTTCAGACCGGTTCACAGCAGCCCGGAAGGCCTTCGATTGGTAGCTGGGTAAGTTATGGCCTTGGCAGTGAAAATGAAAACCTGCCGGCGTTTTGTGTGCTTCTTTCCGAAGGAAGACCCGGTGGACAACCGCTTTATAGTCGATTATGGGGAAATGGCTTTTTGGCCTCTGAGCATCAAGGTGTACAATTTCGTTCCGGTAAGGATCCTGTACTTTATCTTTCCAATCCTCCGGGTATAACAGATGCCGACAGGTCACGTCAGCTCGGGCATTTGAAGGAATTATACAATATACAACATGATGCGCTGCATGATCCGGAAATTGAATCGAAAATGGCGCAGTACGAAATGGCTTACCGCATGCAAAGTTCAGTGCCTGACACCATGAACATTGATAAGGAACCCGACTACATTTACGATATGTACGGTCCTGAATCAAGGATACCCGGAACCTATTCAGCCAATTGCCTCCTGGCACGCCGTCTGGCGGAGCGAAATGTTAAATTTATTCAGCTTTATCACCAGGGATGGGATCAGCATAGCAACCTGCCCAACGCCATTCAAAAGATGACTAAAAGTGTGGACCAGGCTTCCGCGGCTTTGATTCTGGATCTTAAACAAAGAGGATTGTTGGAAGATACGCTTGTAATATGGGGTGGAGAATTTGGTCGAACTAATTATTCACAAGGAAAACTTACAAAAACCAATTACGGCCGTGATCATCATCCTCGATGTTTTACCATGTGGATGGCAGGAGCAGGAGTTAAAAAAGGGTTTAGCTACGGCAGTACCGATGAATTTGGCTACAACATTGCCGAAAAACCGGTACATGTACATGACTTTCAGGCCACGATGATGCATCTGCTGGGAGTGAACCACGAAAAATTGACGTTTAAACATCAGGGCCGCAGGTTCCGACTTACTGATGTACACGGACATATTATTAATGATATTTTAGCCTAAGAATTATGGAGAATTTTGATTTGTTCCTGGGAAGGTTTCATCCGTTAATTGTGCACTTGCCCATAGGATTTTTACTTTTGGCAGGTGTATTTGGATTACTCACATTTAAAGAAAAATTTGCCAATTTAAAACCTGCCTACCTTTTGTCTTTGTTGCTGGGTGCTATATCAGCAGTTTTGGCTGTTATTCTTGGTTTTTTGCTGGCTGGATCCGGAGGTTACGACCAGGAAACACTAAGTTGGCACAAGTGGATGGGAATTGGCGTAGCAGTAATTGCAATTGTACTTTATTTTATTAATATAAGACCAGAAATCAAGTTAAATTACAATCTAAATAAATTGTTGATTCCCTTGATGTTGCTTGTATTAACAATTGCCGGCCATTTCGGCGGTAACTTGACTCACGGATCCCAATATCTTACAGAGCACGCTCCAGAGTTTGTAAAAACTTTAGCCGGTTTAAAACCGCAAGGACCTCAGCCTCAGCCCGTTACTAATCTTGATTCCGCGGTGGTTTTTCGTGATTTGATACTACCGGTATTGCAAACTAAATGCAAAAGCTGTCATGGCGCCGAAAAGCAAAAAGGAAGTTTAGTATTAACTTCTCACCCTGAGATAATGATTGGAGGAGAAAGCGGTAGGGCCGTAGTAGCCGGGCAAGCAGAAGAAAGTGAGATGGTTAAAAGAATTTTGTTGCCCGAGGATCATGAAGATGTAATGCCTCCTGAAGGTAAAACTCCATTAACGGAAGAAGAAATAGCCTTACTGCAATGGTGGATTAAAACCGGTGCCACAGAAACTGCTCAGGTAGCTGATTTAAGGCCGGATAGTATGGCAATGGTAACATTGGCTTCAGTAACTGGCAAAAAAGTAAATCCTAATAAAAAAGACGGTGTATTGCCAGCAGATCCAGGTCCTCTACCCGAAGCAGATTTGATAGCATTAAAAGAATTAGATTTTATGGTTAAACCCGTTGCCCAAAGTAGTAACTGGTATGAAGCAGATTTTTCCTTAGCTAAGCAGGAGTTTACGGAAGAACATATGCAAGCATTACAAAATGCATCTGGTAACCTGCTGCATCTTTACCTAAACAATTCATCGTTAACTGATGCGCAATTGACAGGAATAGGAGAATTGAAAAATCTTACCAAATTAAAACTAGACAATAACAGCATAACCGACGCAACTGTGCAGCTGCTAGCCGGAATGGAAAATTTGCATTACCTTAATTTATATGGAACTAATGTAAGTGCTAATAGCCTGGCAGTAATGGACAAATTACCAGCTTTGAAAAAGGTTTATTTATGGCAGACAGAAGTGCAAGAGGCTGATCTGGCATTGCTTACCAGGCAAGACCTGGAAGTGGTGATGGGCATGGAATTGAGGATATAGGGAGGAAGTTTAAATCTCAGTGGAAGGATATAAAGAAGGTGACCGCGAAATTAATGCGAAACTATAGAAATTCATTTTGAAATCCATATCTAAACAACATTGACCATTTA
>CAZQEZ010000138.1:0-10565 GCA_964592475.1 uncultured Roseivirgaceae bacterium | reverse complement strand
TATATAGTTGAAGATGGTTCCTACTTGCGCTTAAGAGACATCACTTTAGGCTATAATCTACCAATGAACAACGTGAATACGCTTAGAAGTTTAAGACTTTATATAAGCGCGCAGAATCTGATTACAATCACTAATTATTCAGGGTTGAATCCTGAAGTTAGCTCCAGGGGCCAAAGTGCTACAAATTTCGGTGTTGATTTAGGTGGTTATCCAATCTCTACTATTTACAGGCTTGGTATAAATATAGGCCTATAATAAATTTTTGATTTTAAAATTATATAGATATATGAAAAATTTAACAACAATCATTATAATAATTTCCACTTTTATTTTTGGAAGTTGTTCTGATTTTCTGAAAGAAGAACCTTATAGCCTGGTGGACCCAGGTACGTTATTCGAAACGCCGGAGGGAGCTTTAGGAGCTATTAACGCTACCTACAAAATGATGGTTAGAAATCAAAATTCCTTTGGTAGGGATTTTCTTCATGTTACAGAACAACCCACGGAAATGATTACTACCCGAAGAGATGATTCAGATGACAGAGGTAGAATGGATACCTGGAAATGGGATGAGACTACTGGATTCTTAGCCCAGGCATGGACAGAGGCTTATGCAGTGATCAATGCTGCTAATGGAGTAATTGAGAATGTACCTAACATTGAAATGGATGAAGAATTGAAAAACCGGATAGTAGGTGAAGCTAAATTCTTGCGTGCATACAATTATTTTATTCTTGTACAGCTTTGGGGAGATGTACCTATACGATTGGAGCAGATAAAAGGAATTTCAGGATCTTTAGATTTATTCAGGAGTCCGGCAATTGATGTTTATAATAATGTGATAATACCAGATTTGATTGATGCGGAAAAGGTATTGTTTACTGAAGATGAATACGACAATTATCCAGGAAGTAATACGGGAAGAGCCAGTCGAGGAGCTGCCAGGGCACTATTAGCAAAGGTGTATTTACAAAAGGGAACAAATCCTGTAGTGAGTGAAAATGGAGATTTTGCTGAGAGTATAAAATGGTCTGAACTTGTTATCAATGAAGAAAACTATGAATTGGAAGATGATTATAGAGCAATTTTTGATATCAACTCAGAAAACGGAAAGGAAATAATTTTTGATCTTCAACAAACTAGTATAGCGGGCCTTGGAGGAGATCTTTCCGGACATGTTGTTCCTCGAAATTCAGGTTTGGGTCGTAGAAGTTGGGGTAATTTTCATGCCGAAGTTCCTTTTTTTAATACTTATATTCAAAATGATCAGCGAAAAGGTAGTTTTATTCTTGAGTATGAAGATGATGGCGAACAAATTATTTATAATCCTGATAATTTTGCAGATGATGGTTACGTAACTGATGGTCCTGGATTTTTTAAACTAGCAGAAATAGATCCATCTATTGGTGCAGAATCACAAGAACGGCCAAATAAGGTGTTATTGAGATATGCAGATGTACTGTTAATGCATGCCGAAGCAATTAATGAATTAAATAATGGGCCCAATGATGCGGCTTATCTAAGTATCAACGAAGTAAGAAGCAGAGCAGGTGTTCCCAATCTGACTGAGGGATTAAATTACGATCAGTTTTTGGATTCGCTGTTTTCTGAATTGAGGAAAGAATTTATTTTTGAATACCATGGCTGGTTTGATGGTATCCGTCATTGGGATTTGTTTACTGACAGGGTATTAAATAATGTACAGGTGCGAGAACAAAAAATTCAGGACGGAGAATGGCCTTCCGGTAATAATGCAGCTCCAAAGCAATTTACCACTGAAAACATTAAAAGTGATAAATATAAGTTGTTTCCAATTCCATTTGATATTATGATTAACAACAAAGAGCTGGAACAGCAGCCTGAATGGAGATGATAGATAAGTAATATAATCAATGGAATCATTTGAAAAAGAGGCTTAAAATTTAATTCTTATTTCGATGATTCCATTGTCTTTATTAAATAGTTTTATATGAAGCTTTTCCGGTATATAATCTTGATATTACCTTTATTCTTATTTATTTGTTGCTCCCAGAAATCATCTGAAAACAGTAATAAACCAGATGAAGATTTAAATTTATCAGGTCAATTATTAGCTGAGCAATATTGTAGTGCCTGCCACATATATGTTGCCCCTGATGCTTTACCCAAAGATATTTGGGAAAAGCATGTACTGCCACAAATGGCATTTAGGATGGGAATTTATCCAGGAGAAGCGCCTCCAGACAGTTTGTTTGAAAAAGGGAATGCTGAAAAAATTGTGCGAGATGCAAAGATATATCCATTGGAACCCATGCTTTCTGATGATCGTTGGAAGCAAATAAAATCATTTTATTTAAAAGAAGCTTCAGTCGATAACCTTTATCGGTCAAAGTCAAAAAAAAATCAGGTAGGATTGACTCATTTCAATTATCATCCTTCTCAATTTTCTCATACGCCACCATTGACCAATATGGTAAAGATTTTACCTGGCCAGGTAGTTTTCAGCGACGGCAAAAGAAATGGAAGCAGCATCAATTTTTTAAATCAACAGCTGGAGCATCAATTTGACATTTTATTACCCACCACTCCCATTCATTATTATGAAAGTCAAGATACCATATGGCTCACGACTATTGGCAAAAAAATGTTACCCAGTGATGCCCCTGAGGGTGCCATTCAAAAACTGTTCAGTAAAGAACCCGGAGGTGTTCCCAATGCTGCCAGAAAAGTAATAACTGATTTGCAGCGTCCTGTCGATGTGGTATATGAAGACTTAAATCAAGATGGGAGACAGGACATTGTAGTTTGTGAATTTGGAAACCTTACCGGTAAATTATCCTGGTACGAAAATTTGGGCGATCAGCAATATATGGCACATGTGCTGAAAAAGGCTCCCGGAGCAAGCATTGCCAGAGTACAGGATGTGAATCAGGATGGTAGAAAAGATATTATTGCCTTAATGGCACAGGGCGATGAAGGGATATATTTATTCATCAACAAAGAGGAGGAATTTGAACAAAAAAGATTGCTACGTTTTTCCCCGCTCTATGGCTCCACTTTTTTTGATTATAAAGATTTAAATAATGATGGCCATTGTGATATTATTTATACCTGTGGCGATAATGCAGATCAAAGTCCAATTCTCAAAGATTATCATGGTATTTACATTTATTTAAATGATGGCAAAATGAATTTCACCCAAAAGTTTTTTTATCATCTCAATGGTGCCTATAAAGCTTTAGCAGAAGACTTTGACCTGGATGGCGACATGGATATAGCTGCCATTTCCTTTTTCCCTGATTATGTCAATTCTCCCCACGAAGGGTTTGTTTATTTGCAAAATCAGGGTAAAGGTTTTAATTACCGTTCTTTCACATTTCCCGAAGTGGTAAATGGGCGATGGATAGTAATGGATGCCGGCGATTTGGATAAAGATGGCGATCTAGATATTGCTTTAGGATCTTTCGTGGGCTTTGAACCAGATGGAGACACTACCAATCTTTATAAATTTTGGCTTTCAGAATCCCCTTCAGTAATAGTACTCGAAAATACAATAAGATAAAATGCATAGAAGAAGATTTCTAAATAAAATTTCCAAATCATTAGCCATTTTTTCGGCATTATCGCTTATGAATTGCCAGACGAGAGATTATTTGATAGATGAAATCAAAGTTTATCGTTATGATATTAATACGGTAAGGCATTTTTCCTGGGGTACCTGGTACAACCGGCAGCATGCATTTGTGAAATTTCAGGCAGGAAATCATTCCGGTTGGGCAGAAATTATCGCTTCCAAAAACAACCCTGAGTTGGATATTGGAGAGTGGGGCTCCTTTTTAAAGCCATTTAATGGAATGAAAATAAATGAAGCATATGACCTGATAAAATCGCAGCAAAATAATCAGGGAAAGAATACCCTGGACGTAGGTCAACTGGAATTGATTGAGATGGCATTGCTTGATTTACTAGGTAGAATTGAAAATACTCCATCGATACACTTGCTTGACATGAAAGCTGAAAATCCTGTGCCCGGACTTTTCACGATTTTACAAAAAGATATGGAGGTAATAGAATCCCAAATTCAGGATGCCATCGATTTAAATCTTGATTCGCATGTAAAATTTAAAATGTTTGGAGATTTGCAGCTAGATCTTCAGATTGCAAAATTAGCCAGGAAGAAACTAGGTGCAGATGCCATGATCCTGGCAGACGCCAATCGAGGTTATAAAGATTTTTCAGGTGTGCGAGCATTGGCTAAAGACATGCATGAATTGCACCAGGCGGGTTTGGATGCTATGGAAGACCCAGCTGAAATAACCGTGGAGGAATGGATTCAATTACAAGATATGGTGAACCCGTTAAAACTAATACCTGATCATCCTTTGAGACCTGCCTGGCATGGATTAAATATTATTAAGTCTGGAATGGGCCAGGTTTATAATTTTCATCCCGATAGTATGGGTAGTTTACATCACTTACAACTATTGTCAGAAAAGGTGAAGCAGTATAATGCAGATATTATGGTTGGTGACGACAGTCTTGTTGGGCCGGCTTGTAATGTGTGGCAGCAAATCGCCATTGGTGTAGGAGCAGTATGGGTGGAAGCAATAGAAAAAGCAGAAGATTCGGATAACTACTTGCGATGCGTAAAATCTAAACCAACCTATAGAAACGAATCCGGTTTATTTGCTGCAAATTTTAAACCAGGTTTCGGGCTTGAAATGGATGAGCAAAAGCTGGATAAATTATGTGAATTTACAGTTGAATATTGAAATAACAACATTACCTAATACTTAAATAATATGAAAAAATACACTTTACTACTCATAATCTCAATTCTATTTTTTATTGAAGCTTCTGCTCAAAATGATTTACCCAGCATGTATCCCAAAGATATTCCCATCATCCAAAATATCTGGCATCGGGTAGGTGATTACTCGGAGGGATTACGCTCAGTGGAGGCGGCAGAAATAAGTGCCGATAGTAAATTGATTGTTTCCGGAGCTAAGTTTGGTTACGCGGTAATGCTGTGGCGCACGGCCGATGGTGCTTTGCTTTGGGAGAAAACGCACGAATCGGAAGTGGAATGTGTAACCTTTTCACCCGATGCAAAACACATTGCCACTGGGGGGGAAGACTTCATGGTCAGGATCTGGACTACCGAGCTGGGAGAAGAAGTAAAAGTGTTGGAACATCCAAGTGCCCTGGATGGCATTGCTTGGTCCCACAATGGCAAAGTACTTGCTGCCGGTACCGAAGATGGTGATTTGTACTTGTGGAATACAGGTACGTATGAGCAGATAGGGAAAGTAAATGTAGGATCTACAATTAATTCCATCCATTTTAGTCAGAATGATTCTAAAGTTTTGGTGGGAGGAAATATTCAAACACCAAATGATGATGGAAGCACTAACTACGGTGGATTTGCTAAATTATTAGCAGTAGATGGACTTAAAACTTTAGTTAACTATCCTGATCTGGCGGGATCTGTAAAGTCGACTCGCATGAGTCATGATGAAAAATTTGTCGCTTCCGGAGGTTTTGATAATAAAGTGCGTCTATTTGATTTGGAATCAGGCAAATTAATCAAACAGTTTGATGAGCCTTATCGGGTGGAAGCTGTTGAATTTACACCTGACGGATATTATCTTTTATCTGGTGGACATGACAATAAAATCAGATTTTACCGTATGAGCGACATGGATATGGTACACACCATACCTACTCCCCGTACAGAATACATTGATTTTTCTGACGATGGTAGATTAATGCTAACTGCACATGAAGATAGTGGTCTTATTTCTCTCTATATGATGATTTCTATTACCAATAAAATTCCCGGAATATACCAGGAAATGTCAAGAAGACAATTAAATAACAGAGATATGAAATAATTTTTTTAAAATAGAATTGATCAAAAATTTTAATGAATTATGATAAAAGCAAGATTTTTAATTATATGCATTCTTACTCAATATTGCGATTTACTAGCCCAGCAGCCCTGGCCATTCCAATTCAATGAAGCGGGTACTCATTCCATTATTCTTTTGGGAGATAATAATTTTCAGTATAGAGAACAACCGGAAAAGGCATTTCAATACGTAATGCCCACCCTTAATTCAGCTGAATTTCGTATTCTCAACCTGGAAGGACCTTTTGCCGGAGGCACCGATGATCCGGAAAAATCGGATATTCCCCATAAAACTTGGCGCCATTCCAATCCGGACCAGGTGGCAGCACTAACCGCTGCTAATATTGATGCTGTAGGAGTAGCTAACAACGTAACCTATCCCTGGCAGGCATTAATGAAAAGTTTGCAAGTACTGGACAGTGCGGGGGTCCGCTATGCCGGTGGTGGTGAAAATTTGGCAAAAGCTCATCAGCCGGTGATTTTAGAGAAGGATGGGTTAAAAATAGGATTTATGCAATACGCGGCCACCGTTTTTCCTACCAATCATGCTGCATTGCATAATCAGCCCGGAATTGCCGAAATAAAGGTCTACACTGCTTATCAGCCGCCTAAAAATCTGGACAAACCCGGTCAGCCACCGTATGTGATCACCTGGCTGGACCAAGAATCCAGGGCACTAATGGTGCAGGATATAAAAAAGCTAAAACAGCAAGCAGATATTGTCATTGTATCTTACCATTGGGGAGTTTCCGGTACTACTACGCCAATTTCCTATCAAAATGATATTTCACAGGCAGTAATAGATGCGGGGGCTGACCTAGTGTTTGGTCATGGTCCTCATATGTATCAAAAAATAGAATTGTATAAGGGCAAACCAATTTTATACAGTTTAGGTCAGGCGGTTTTTGATGATATTAGAGACAATAGAAATAAAAAGCACCCGGAAGGATTGTTGGCCAATGTAGTAATAAAAGATAAAAAGCTTTACGCTGTTACCTTAGTGCCTACCTGGCGTGCAGAGGATAATGAATTACGATTATACGATCCCAATGAGGGTAAAGGCCGTGAGCTATTCGACTATTTACAATCAGTGAATGTAGGTGGTGCAGAATTAACCATTGTAGGTAAAGAAATTGTAGTGAACGGAATCTCTAGAGGGGCTGACTAATTACACCCTTAAATAAGATTCTTTGCAGTATAAAAAATTAAGCTGTCGAATTTTTAGGTATCGGAAACTACATCATCTAACTTCCACACCTCTCCCTCTTCAAATCATAGGGTTTGACCCTATGATTTTTAGCAGCATAGATTAGTTTAGTTTGTAAGAATATCTGTTGCGGCTCTCTTCATCCATCAGTCATCCGACGTATTGTGCTTTCGGGCCAACGTGCCAGCCTTTGCTTACATTTTACTGATCAATTTCCTGCCATCCGATGTTCTAGCATACCTGCTGTCTGTCCCGACCGCTAAGCAGGTCATCAGTCATCTTTCGTTTCGAAAACCTGGCAAGACTTTCCGCCCATCAGTCTTCAGCTCCCGGTAACCAGTAAAGGGACAACAGAGATGGAAAACATTAATAAAGAAAACCAAAATGCCAAAGTGGTATCTTATTTCCATGTCCATATTCAATATCATCTGCAGCAATAAAAGCATTATTTAGTCCACTGATTTGGGATGCAGTTTTGTTTTTTCCACCTATTTCAAAAACATATTGCTGATCAACCAAATAATCGGCATCCGGATGAGCTTTTATCTGATACCGGCTGTTTTTGATTTGATTTACAAAAAAAGTTTCTCTTAGGGTTCCTTTATCAGCATTTGCAGTTAATGAATACATGATGTTTGAGTTATCAAACAGAATTTTTTCAGGTTTTCCCAATGCTCTGATCCCTTTGGTGGATGCTTCAATCAGCGATAACACTCCGGCCCTTTCCAATAGTTGCAGGTAGTTGATTACCGATTCTCTGGTACTGTTCAACAACTCGCTTAACTTAGAAATATTAGGCTTAAAAGGAACATTTTCGGCCAGTATTGCTACAAACCTTCTCATTTTTTTAATAGTTTGAATGTTAATTTCTTCAACGGCAGGAATATCATTTTCAATAGATAAATTAATAGTCTCCTTTAGTTTATCCAGGTAGGTAGATATGCTTGAATCGTTGAAGTAGGGATAATATCCATATTTCAGATATTCTTTGAATAAAGCTATAGGTTTGTAGCCTTTTAATTTAATATCTGACTTGTTTAAAAGAATTTCTTGCAATGGAATTGCAGGTAAAGATAGGTCAGTAACCAGGTTGATATATTCTCTGAATGATAATCCATTCAATTGATACATAGAGGCACGACGGCTCAGGTCTGAAGAAGCTTGGGCAATTTCTATTACAGAAGAGCCCGTAAAGACAATTTTTAGATCCGGATAATAGTCATAAATCGATTTTATAGATTGCGACCAATTTGGAAATCGGTGCACCTCATCCAAAAAAAGGTATTCAATACCATTCTTTGAAACAATATCTGCAAAATCTATCAGGTCAAGATTAGCAAAAGCAGGATCATCCAGTGCCATATATAAAACTGATTGATTCGAAAGATTAAATTTAGCTCTTTGTAGCATAATGGTGGTTTTCCCTACCCCCCGACCTCCCTTAATGCCAATAAGTCTGTCATTCCAGTCTATTTTTTCAAATAAGTATCGATAATTACTAATCCTGAAACTCTTTTCAATATTTTTATATTTTCTAAAAGCTAAATCAAGCATTGTTTTGTCTTTTATAAAAGACAAATATAATTATAAATTGACTTTTATAAAAGTCATATTTTTAAAATCGAATTTTTTGCCATGGGTAAGAAACGTAAACCGAGTAAGTCAGTAAGTTTACTCTCCTCCTTTTGTAATTCAATGCAGCCGACCAAAAAAAAGCCGTCATTTCAAAAAACAGACATTGAATAATGATACCAGACATTAATTTTGTTATTCTCCATGAATAAATTGCCTGATATGAGATGCCTTTTCTCTGCCAATTCCTTGCACTTTTTTTAATTCTGATTCAGATGCTGACATAATATGATCCAAACTTCCGAAATGCTCAAGCATTCTTTTTGCCAGTTCTGCTCCTACTTTTGGTATTCCCTGAAGAAAATAAAGACGTTGACTTTCAAGCTTTTTTGGTCGATAACCTGCCCGGTATAATGGTTTGTTTGTCGTAGTTTGACGGCTACACGTAATTAGAATTTCAACTGTGTTTTGTTTGTCTTTCGAAAAAATAACCGGGATTCTCCAATTTATCGATACCGAAATTAAAGCACCTTGAATAGCTGCTTGAGACATGTTGTGCCTTATTTCAGGATCAAAAAGATCTCCTTCTACTAATATGAATGGCGTGTAAGATTGACTACTTAAGCGCTTACACTGATTAAACAACCTGCCATCAATGATAGATTGTATAAAATCCTGTGCTGTTTTTCTTTCCACGATCAGCTTATTTTCGAGCTTGTAATCTCCACAAGAAAGCCGGTCCCATTTCAGGCAGACACCTTCTTGCTGCCTCAGTATTCCTGGTATTTCCGAATTTTTTTCCCGGTGATCGGCAATAATTTCAATTGACTTTATCATAAACCCCAAAATAGCACATTTTCAAAAAATGACTAAGAAAAATTGATCGTATCCGATATATCAGCAACATTTGCTTTTGTTATATCTTATCTTTGTACTACATGAAAAAATTCTTCAACATAGCAGGCCCTTGTATTCCCCAGGAACATTACATGCTACCGGCATTGCAGCGCAATCCTGAAATACAATCATTAATTGATAAAAAGCAATACTTTGTGATCCATGCGGCACGTCAGACAGGTAAAACTACTTTGTTAAAAAGCCTGGTGAAGCAATTAAATGACCAAGGTACTTATTATGCACTTTACTGTTCACTTGAAACAATACAGGGTATAAATGACCCTAAAGAAGGAATTCCTGCTATCGTTCGCTCCTTAAATGCCTCACTTGAATTTCGCAAAATTTTTCAAAACGTTGATATTAGTCACAAAATTGATTACAGTGATTACAACAACATAGTAAAAAAATGGCTGGCCTATTTTACAGAAGCCCTGGATAAAGAGTTGGTCATGCTCTTCGATGAAGCAGATTGCCTGAGCAATGATACCTTAATTAGCTTCCTGCGTCAATTGCGCGATGGTTTTATAAACCGGAATGATATTCCTTTTCCTCGCTCCCTTGCCCTGGTGGGTATGCGCAATATTCGTGACTACAAGGCCAAAATACGAGAGGATAGTCAAACGTTGGGCTCATACAGCCCTTTTAATGTGATCACAAAAAGCTTGACATTAGGAAACTTTAGTAAAATTGAAATTTTGTCACTGTACCGGCAGCATACCGAACTTACCGGTCAGGAATTTGAACAGGCTGCATTTGAAAAAGCCTATTACTGGACCCAGGGCCAGCCCTGGCTGGTAAATGCGTTGGCCCGCGAATGTGTAGAAGAGATATTACAAAATAATTATACACAAAGTATTACAGAAAAGCATATCGACCAGGCTGCAGAAAACATCATGTTGCGCAGGGATACTCATATCGACAGTTTGCTGGAAAGATTAAAAGAAGAACGGGTGAAAAAGGTGGTACAACCTGTCTTGCTAGGTACTCTTGATTATAACT
>CAZQEZ010000137.1:0-10636 GCA_964592475.1 uncultured Roseivirgaceae bacterium | reverse complement strand
AAAACCTGAACCTTCCCGGATTAAAAAACCGGGATGCTCTATCCAGTTGAGCTATTAGCGCATAGCTTATTAATTTCCTTAAAATCCTGAACCTTCCCGATTAAGAAATCGGGATGCTCTATCCAGTTGAGCTATGAGCGCAACCAACTATTTGCTACCCTGCTGTGAAACGGACTGCAAAGTAAAATAATTTTTTGCATAAGCACAACATTATTTATATTAATTCAACCTGTAATTTATTTTATGCATTTTATGCTTTCAAATAATTTATCATAAGAGCAGCTGCTTTTTCTGCTGTGTTTTCGTAGCCAAGAGTTTCTTTAATTGCTGTGTAGTTATTGAGTATTTGCGTTCGATATTCCGCGTTTTCAAGTAAAGCCACCAATTCTTTTTTTACATTTGCCAAAGTCATTTCTTGCTGCAACATCTCCTTTACTACCAGCTTGTTGGCAATGAGGTTAACCAATGAAACAAATGGAATTTTTATCAATTGCTTTCCAATCTGATAGGTAAGCCAGCTGGTACGGTAAATTACTACTTGCGGTACTTCAAAAAGAGCTGTTTCTAATGTAGCGGTACCGGAGGTAACGATGGCGGCATTAGCATTTTGCAATAAATCGTAGGTACTTTCATGCACTATACTGGCATTGGGCTGTTTAGCAAATGGCTCATATAGTTGCTGATCCATATCTTTTATGGCGGCTACTACAAAATGATATTTTGGCACTTTTTTGCATATCTCCTGCATAATTGGCAGCATGTTTAGCAATTCCTGTTTCCTGCTGCCTGGCAAAAGCGCCACAATTGGTCTATCAACTGGCAGTTTTGCTTTAACTGCAAATGAATCATCTGGCTCGAAATTGTAAACAGCATCTGCTACAGGATTGCCAATGTAATCTACTTCGTAATTAAATTGCCTGTAAAATTCTTTTTCGAAAGGCAGAATAGAAAACATGCGGTCCACATTGGCTTTAATTTGTTTGGCCCTGCCGGTATTCCAGGCCCAAATTTTTGGAGATATGTAATAGAAGACTTTTATGCCTTCTTTTTTGGCCCATTTGGCCAATCGTAAATTAAAACCCGGATAGTCTACCAGGATCAAAACATCAGGGTTGAATTTTTTTATATCTTGTTGAGAAATTTTTAGGAACCTTAATATTTTGTGTAAGCTAAACAATACTTCTATAATCCCCATTACTGATAGCTCGCCATAATCGATAAAAATTTCAGCACCTGCTTTGCGCATTTGCTCACCACCAAAACCGCGAAATATAGCTTTGGGGTCAACTATAAAAAGCTTTTTTATTAAATTGGCTGCGTGTAAATCGCCTGATCTTTCTCCGGCTACCAGGTAGTATTTCATAGTATTTTAATTGCCGTAATACTCAGCAAAACTGTTGTTGGTTTCATACAGTTTGATGCAATGTAATTTCACCTGTGGATGATTTTTTGCCAATGCACTTTCAATAATCTTCCAAAATTCCATCACTACTATTTCGCAAGTAGGTAATTTGCCTTTCATAAAGTCAACATCTAAATTAAGATTGCGATGGTCAACTTTTTTAAGGATTTTTTCTTTTATTATTTTATTTAAATCTTTGAAATTCATAACAAAACCTGTTTCAGGATCCGGTTCTCCTTTCACGGTTACAACCATGTCAAAATTATGCCCATGCCAGTTTTCATTGGCGCATAATCCAAAAATCTCCTCATTTTTTTCTTTGCTCCACTTAGGATTGTATAATTTATGCGCTGCACAAAAGTGCGACTTTCTACTTAAGTAAATCATTTATGAACTAATTCTAATTTTTTGCAAATATAAGCGTAAATGAGCAATACTACTTGCTTCTGGTATTGATTCTGACTTATCTTTTTACTGAATGAATAAAAATAAATTACAAAAATTCAACCCATGTATGTAATAAAATTGCACTATCATTAACTAATGCCAATATAATCAAATTAAAAACAATGGTACAGCACTTATTAAAACATCAATGGCTAAGTTTCCGCCGTTCTTCTTCTTTTGGGCGAGAGATTGGAATGACCATTTTCATTGCCTTTATGGCCATTATCATATTCTTTTTTATTTTTATTATGGCCCTGGCTTTGCCAAAAATATTGGAAGATATTCCTGACATAGGAGATCCGTTGACCCTTATCAATGGTTTTCTGGGTTATTATTTTCTTTCGGAATTATTTATTCGATATTTTGCCCAAAAAACTCCGGTACTGTCAATTGAACCTTATCTGCCGCTTCCTATTCGCCGAAGTTTTATTGTTAGGTTTTTGTTAGTCAAGTCAATTATCCATCCCATCAATCTAATTTCAATTATTCTCTTTACGCCCTTTGCCATACAAATTATAGCTCTTCAGCAAGGGGCTCTTGAAGCTCTTATGTGGCTGGCAGCTATCATTTCTATTTCTTTGGCACTTCATTTTTTCAATATAATATTTAAAAAATATCTTGATGACAAAGGATGGGTTTGGGCATTGATTATTGGTATTGCCATATTAAACTACTTTTTTGCCGATGCTATTAACTTAGACTTATTGGCCCCGGTAGCCTGGTTTTTCATTAATGTAGTGGTTTATCCTGGTCTTTTGGCGGTGCCTGTCGTTTTGTTAATTAGCTTGGCCATTTTTTCTTATCGATTTATGATTAATCAATTGTATCTGGAAGAAATGGCGCCAGAAACAGATGGAGGAGTAGAAAAATATACTGAAAAACTCAGTTTCCTGGGCCGGTCAGGATTGGTAAATACCTTATTGCTTCAAGAGTTAAAAATGATTTTACGTCATAAAAGAACGAAATCAGTCATTACTATCTCTTTATTTTTCGTTGCTTATGGATTGATATTTTTCACAAATAGAGAAAGCTATCCGCCCGATTCTCCCTGGTTTGTATTTCTCGGAATATTCATGAGTGGAATATTCACCATTAATTATGGTCAATTTTTGTGGAGCTGGAATACCAACCAAATGGATTTCTTTTTTACTCGCCCAATGGCTATGGATTCCTGGATAAAATCGCGATATCAATTGATTTTATTTTCTTGTGTACTATCCATAATATTATCTATTCCTTATGTTTACTTCGGTTGGCATGCATTGTGGGTGGTGTTGTCCGGTGGTTTATATAATATTGGCATCAATATTCCGCTAATGATGCGCATTTCACTATGGAGCCCCAAGCCAATCAATTTAAATCAAAGCTCCATGTTCAATTATTCGGGTGCCGGTATTGCCCAATGGATCATGGGTATACCTGTGCTGGCAGGGCCTTATCTTTTTTACACTCCTTTTGCTTTAATTTTTAATAACAATGCCGGCTTGGCTGCAGTAGCTGTGGCAGGTATTATTGGCTTGAGTTTGCGTGATATATTCATAAAATACATGGTGGGTGAATTACAGAATAATAAATATACATTAATTAAAAACTTGGTAATCTAAAAAATTGAAATATGATAGTTATAGAAAATTTGAAAAAATCGTATAATAAAAATGAGGTTTTGAATATTTTAAGATTAGAAATTCCTCAAGGAGAATCTTTTGGGCTGGTTGGAAACAATGGAGCCGGAAAAACAACTATATTTCGCTTAATATTAGACCTAATAAGAGCCACAGCAGGTTACGTGACTATAGAGGGAAACGATGTGAGTAAAACCGAAGAATGGAAAAAGTTTACCGGTTCATTTATCGATGAAAAGTTCCTGATAGATTACCTTAACCCGGAAGAATACTTCAATTTTTTAGCGAAAATTTATGGAATAAATCAAGCCGATTTACAATTGTTTCTTCAGAGCTTTAAAGAATTGTTTAATGATGAAATATTGGGCACAAAAAAATACATTCGCGATTTATCAAAAGGTAATAAGAAAAAAGTTGGTATTGCCTCTGCATTGATTGGCAACCCATCCATTGTATTACTGGATGAGCCTTTTGAAAATTTAGATCCCACTTCTCAAATCAGATTGAAAAAATTGATTCGGGAATTTCAACAAAATAAGCAGATAACTTTTCTTATTTCCAGCCATGACCTGAATCACGTTACAGAAATTTGCGAAAGAATTGTATTGCTCGAGAAAGGCATGGTGCATACCGATCTGCAGGTTAATGAAACTACTCTGGCTCAATTGAATGAATATTTCAGTGGTAACGCGGTAATGGCCAAAGAAGAATAATTCGGGTTTTAAAATCGGATACTCATAGTAAAAAAAGGGTTCTATTTGAAATTGTGTGGATAATGGAATTTTGCTTATTGTTTTTTATTACATTATTCTAACAATCTTTATCCACACAATTAAATGCTTAGTTGTTAAAGAGGGGGAAGTTTGCTGGCGGACCGGGGGGGTGGTTAAAAAGCAAATATTCTTTCTAATATTTTGATGAAATTGAAATATTATAATATTGTTTCAAGTATTCCTTTTAGTTCATATCCTTTGAGAAACAGGCTCAAGGAATGCCAAAGGCAAGTTGACAATCAATGACTTTCCGATTTGCTCCAGTTTCACTATCACTCTTTTTCTCTGCTTATATTTTATCAACTCACCCTCCATCCCCAAAAGGGGTCCTTTTGCAACTCTGATCGTATCACCCTCTTCAAGTTCCTGTGAGGTAACATCTACTTCCAAGTCAGTAGACAAGAGTTTTTTGATTACCTGTATTTGATTTTCAGGTATTGGCACAGCCCTTCCTTCAAAAGTTATGAACCGGGATACGTGGGGTGTATTAAGAACCTTGAAATATTCTCTTTCTGAAGCATATACAAATAAATAAGACCGTATTAGCGGCTCTTCTACCATTTTTTTACGATCGCTCCATTGTTTAAGTCTTTTTATTAATGGCAAATAAGTTATAATGTCTTTTTCCTTTAATAGCTTATTCGCTTTTTTTTCGCTTCTTGGGTTAGTATATATTGCAAACCAGCGATAATCATTCATAGCTTTCGGAGTTTGTTACAAATATTAACGCTATCAATCTAATTATGATTATTAATTGTCACTTTTATCATAAAAAATTCTCCATACTTTCCCTTTATTAGATTCTACTACGTACAAAGAACCATCAGAACCTACTGAAATTCCACATGGGCGATAATCGGCATCACCGGGAGAACCAATAGAGTCTTCATTGGCAAAACCTCCGGCAAAAACTTGGTGATTTCCTACAGGTGCGCCATCTTGAAAAGATAAGAACACAATATTATATCCTTCCTGGGGTAGGGGAGCTCGGTTCCACGAACCATGAAATGCTACAAACGCACCATTTTGATATTTCTGCGGAAATTGAGAGGCTTGGTAAAAGAGTAAATCGTTAGGCGCAAGGTGTGCCGGAAATGCATATATAGGATCTTCGTATTGCTCACATCTGCCTATTTTTTCGCCATCGCCACCATATTCCGGAGCCAATTCTTTTACATCATTTAATCCGTCAAAGTAGCAATATGGCCAACCAAAGTTGTCTCCTTCATCAATTTTCAAAAACTCCTCAGCTGGCAAATTAGCATTATCCTCATTATCATAATGATCTGGAAATAATGTGTTAAGTTGGTCACGACCATGTTGAACAGCGAAAAGTTGGTTAAGGTCATCGTTCCAAGTAAGAGCCACCGCGTGTCTGATTCCCGTGGCATAGCGTTGGCCATCATCGTAAGCGTGCTGGTTGGTCTCCGAAGCAGAATATTTCCAGATGCCGCCATGCTGATCTAAAAGGGGACATGGATCCTTACCTGGTGATCCGGGAGTACGACTTTGTTCCTGGCACGCGTTGGCTGGTGCGCCAATAGTTACAAATAGGTTACCTTCATTATCAAAAGCCATTGGTTTGGCCGCGTGAGCTCCCTGGTCGATAAAGTTGCCCACGACCAATTCAGGCTCGCTTTGAGGCACTAATTCTCCGGGAGTAAGCTGTTGTCTATAAATGGAAGTATCTGTAGCAAAATACAAGTAGCCATTATGGAGTTCTAGCCCCCTGCCAGCATACTCACCAAAATATTCTATTATATCAGACTTGCCATCGCCGGTTGTATCTCTTAAAGCAGCCATGCTGCCACCATTATTCATTTTTCTCAAGACAACATAAATATCTCCATTTTCATTAACAGCAATTTGGCGCGCTTGTCCGCCTTCTGTAATTATACTATCCACTACCACCAAGGCTTTAAAGCCATCGGGTAATATTAATCCGCCATTGTTGGTATCTGCTATTATCTGAAATTCACTTTCAGAGGATTTTTCGGTTTCAGGCGAACAAGAAACAAGAAATAACAAAATCCAAATAAAGTTTAAATTAGTTGTTTTCATAGAGGTTTTATAAAATAATCAAAAGAATGAATTAGTTGTTAATTTGCTAAATTTGCTAAAGTTAAAATAAATCACAAGATATAAAAAATAGTTTATGAATTCGAAAACGGGGATAGTACTTTCAGGGGGAGCCATTAGAGGTGTTGCACACCTTGGAGTATTGAAAGCAATGGCTGAAGCAGGCGTTAAATTTGACCTCATTGCTGGCACAAGTATTGGCGCGATAATCGGCGCTTTTATAGCTCATGGTTACGAACCAGATGAAATATTTGATTTTTATAAATCCACTAACCCCTTCAAACATTTAAGACCTCAATTTCCGGTAAAAGGTTTACTTAGCAAGAATAAACTTTTTGATGAGTTTCAACAGCACTTCAAAGTAGATAGATTTGAAGGGTTAGAAATA
This sequence comes from uncultured Roseivirgaceae bacterium, assembly GCA_964592475.1. GTDB lineage: Bacteria > Bacteroidota > Bacteroidia > Cytophagales > Cyclobacteriaceae > CAZQEZ01. The sequence continues at coordinate 3,925 of CAZQEZ010000137.1, read as the reverse complement.
CCATTGTACGTGACTACCACTAATTTAACATTGGGAGAAAAGGCGGTTTTCCACAAAGGTCCTCTTTTCCCTGCTTTAAAAGCTGCTTCTGCTGTTCCTTTAGTTTTTAATCCTGAAGAAATTAATGGTCATTTACATGCAGACGGGGGCTTGATCAGTAATATGCCCGTTGAACCATTGCTGAGCAAGTGTGACTACTTGATCGGCATAAACGTAAATCCGATAGGCGAAGATCACGAGCTAAATAGTATGAAAGATATTCTGTTGCGAATACTTCATTTAGGCATATGGGGTAATACGAATAAGAACATTGAGAAACTCGACGTGTATATTGAGCCTCAGGAGTTGAAAGGAATTTCATTGGTTGACCAAAGTAAAATGCAAGAAATATTTGATGCCGGCTATCGCAGTGGGCAAAAGAATATTGAAAATATTCATGTATTAAAATAATAAAATATTTTATTTGCATATTACTATTATTGGTATTAAATTTTATTCAATAAGATCAAATATTACGTTGATTTCATTGTTGGCCTCTTTATTTTGCATAATTCGCATACTTATAACTACCTGATTATTAATTGTTAAGATGAATTAACAATTAAATTACATTTTTTTTCTTCTTTAATGTTGTAAAATTTGAGTATATAACTTACATTTACAGTGTTTTTTACAATTATTTCTAAGGATAGTTATAAAAACATTCACCAGTAGCTATGTAATCTTTTTAACTAAACAATTTTATTTTTTAGTTTTTCAAATATTGAGTTGTGGCAAAAAAACTAGCTAAAAAAGACCTATTGAGTATTACTCAACGAGTGTTGGTAATTGATGACGACGTGAGTTTGCGTATGTTGCTTGAAATAATGCTTAAAAAGTATTATAAAGTAATAACCGTTGCAAATGGATATGAAGCATTATTTTGGTTAGAAAATAATGAAATTCCTGATCTGATAATAGTTGATATCAATATGCCAAGGATAGACGGAATTAAATTCATTAATCATTTAAAAAAAAGTGGTTATTATAGGAATATTCCTATAATAGTGTTGTCGGGATTTTATGATGGGGACATAAAAAAACAGTGTGCAGAGGCTGGAGTTGGCGATTTTATGATTAAGCCTTTTAATCCATCAGAATTATCTGAAAAAATAGCTGATATTTTGTCAAATCAAAAAAATGTGAAGTATGCATAATTTGAGCCTCGATCAGCAAATGTTTGACAAATTTCAGGAAAAAGACAGCCTAAGGGTTATCTATATAGGCAATCTTCGTCGTGATTTATACCAGGAGCTCGGCAAATATAATTACGAAATACTTTTTTTCAATTTATCATTTCCTGCCGATGTATGGCTAAAGTATAATGCCCTTGCCTCCAGCAAATTACCCGATGCCATCATATGCGATCTGGAACTTCCGGATACAGATGCCATTGCCTTATTTAATAGCTTGAAAAGCAATGCTCAGTTGGCCAAGATTCCCTTTCTTGTTTTATCTAGTGAAAATAACAGTTTGGATAGAATTCAGGCTTATGAAGCAGGTATTGACGATTTTTATCCAGTAGATGTGCCTGCTGATGATTTACATGAAAGAATTTCTTTATTAAAAGAAATTAAAAGTGATCAGGTAAAAATTGCTGCAAATCATCCCATGACAGTAGTAAATAATCGTTTGATAACACGAAAGAGGGTTTTCGACATTATGATTAGCTTACTTTTAATGATTTTCTTTTTACCAGTAATGTTCTTAATTGCTTTAGCAGTTTTAATAGATTCGCGAGGACCTATACTCTATCTAAGTAAAAGAGTAGGAACTGGCTATCACATCTTTGATTTTTACAAATTTAGAACAATGAAAGTGGGGGCTGATAAAGAATTATATTCATTATTGCACATGAATCAATACAGTGAAAATGGTAGTCCATCTTTTGTTAAAATCAATAATGACCCACGGATAACTAAATTAGGTTCATTTCTACGCAGATCAAGTCTTGATGAGCTGCCACAGCTATTCAATGTATTAAAAGGCGACATGTCACTGGTAGGCAATAGGCCATTACCATTATACGAAGCGGAAAAGTTAACAACCGATATGTGGGCGAGGCGATTTTTGGCACCAGCAGGTATTACAGGTCTTTGGCAAGTAACCAAACGGGGTAAAGCAGAAATGTCGGAAAAAGAGCGTATAGCCTTGGATGTAACCTATGCTGATAGAGCCAGCTTTTGGTTTGATTTGAAGATATTATTGAAAACTGTTCCGGCGTTGATGCAAAATGCTTTAGTTTAATGAAAATCACGACAACATTATTTAATATAAAAATATTTAATATAAGTATAAGTGGGTTATTTAAACTTATGCGTCCTCACCAATGGATAAAGAATTTATTTATTTTTGTGCCTTTATTTTTTGCCGGCGAAATCTTAAATTCCTATAAACTTTTAACAGCTTCTTTCGGTTTTTTATCTTTTTCATTAATTGCTAGTTGTATTTATATTTTAAATGATTTAAAAGATGTAGAAGTAGATAGAATTCATCCGGTAAAAAAATTCAGGCCTTTAGCGATTGGTGAGGTCAATAAAACTCAGTCAATCATACTAGCTTGTTTATTATTCATTGGTGGCTTTCTAATTGCTTCCCAATTAGATGTCAAATTTGCTTTTATTTTATTGTTATATTTTATTTTAAATTTAAGCTATAGCATTGGGTTGAAGAACATATCTATACTAGATGTAATTTTAGTATCAATAGGTTTTGTTTTGAGAGTAAGGGCTGGTGGTGCATTAGTAAATGTACATGTTTCTGCCTGGTTAACCATTATGGTGTTTTTGCTTGCTTTATTTTTAGCATTTGCTAAAAGGAGAGATGATGTAGTTTTACAAATGAAGTCGGGAAAAGATTTAAGAAAAGTAAGTAAAGATTATAATTTAGATTTTTTAACTGTAGCCACCACTTTAATAGTTTCCATATCCTTAGTAGCATATCTAATGTATTGTATATCTCCATTGACAAATGAGCAATTTGGAACCCATAGACTTTATCATACTTTTTTGTTTGTCTTAGCAGGAGTTTTGCGGTATTTACAGATTACCTTTGTAAAGAATGACAGTGGATCCCCAACAAAGATATTGTACCAAGATAGATTCATTCATGTTGTTATTTTTCTATGGTTGATTAGTTTTGCTTTCATAATATATTTTCCTGATTTTTCTTTATTTGATCAATATAGGTAATTCGTATAATTATGATATTTTGTATATTAGAAATAATTTTATTCGTTTATTTTTTTTTGAATGTTATTTATATTTTAGTTCATGCAATAGCAGGGTTATTTTATAGAGAACCTTTATCGACAGATGCTTCATACTTTTTAAGAATAAGAGTATTTATTCCTGGGTATAAAGAGGATAGTGTTATTATTTCTACTGCTCAAGAAGCATTGAAGCAAGAATACCCAAAAGAAAAATTTGAAGTTGTAATAATAGCAGACCAATTTAAAAAATCTACAATAAAGAAATTACAAAAATTACCTATTAATTTAATTGAAGTCGACTTTGAAAAAAGCACTAAAGTAAAGTCCCTTAATGAGGCGCTAGAACTGCTTGATGATAAAGCTGATATAGCGGTAGTACTTGATTCTGATAATGTGATGGACAAAGGTTTTTTGCATAAGCTTAATAACTTATTTAATCATAATATTCTAGCAGTTCAATGTAATCGTACTGCCAAGAATACTAATACATCTTTTGCTTTATTAGATGCACTTACAGAATGTATTAATAATCATATTTTTAGAAAAGGCTTTTATGCGTTAGGTCAATCATCGGCAATTATAGGCTCAGGTATGGCTTTTAATTATCAATTATTTAAAAATATTATAAAAAGTATAAATGCAGTTGGTGGATTTGATAGAGAATTGCAATTAAAA
>CAZQEZ010000136.1:0-10667 GCA_964592475.1 uncultured Roseivirgaceae bacterium | reverse complement strand
CAACAGTTGGCTGCACCGCAAAAGGGAATTGCGCGTCAAGACGCAAAGCCGCCAAGCTATGGCATTAATATCAAAACCCGGGGCAAAGCCCTGGGGCGAAAAATAAAATATTAAAATCAGCCTGTAAGGCTGAGAGAAAACCCGGAAAAACATAATAAAATCTTGGCGCCTTTGCGCCTCTGCGAGAAAAATAATAAAAACTTTGCGCCTTGGCGTCTTTGCGAGAGACATCACCGGCGCTTAATAAAAACAAATAATCATGAAAAAAGCAGCCATTAAAAAACTTAAAGAAAAAGTAAAAAACCAGGAAAAAATTCTGGGCATGTGGGTAACCCTGGAATCAGCCAGCATTACCGAAATTGCCGTAGCTCTGGGCTTGGATTACGTCATTATCGATGCCGAACATGGCCATCTGGACTGGAAACACATCCTGGAGCATGTCCGCGCCAGCGTGAGAAGTGATACCGTTGTTCTGGTTCGTATTACCGATGTGCAGGAAGGCCTTATCAAGCGTGTGCTTGACATTGGTGCCGATGGTATCGTGGTGCCTCATATAGAAACGGTGGAACAATTGCAACAGGCGGTGGCTTACGCCAAATATCCCCCCCGGGGTATCCGCGGCATTGGGGCCGAGCGGGCTACCGGCTGGGGCCAGTCTTTCATGGAGCATATACAGGATGCCGAAGATATTCTGGTAGTTCCCATTATCGAATCCATTAAGGGAGGAGAAAACATCAAAGCATTGGCCACAGTAGATGAAGTTGACATGTTCTATTTCGGGCCGGCTGATTACGCGGCATCTGCCGGTTATGCTGGTCAATGGGATGTGCCGGATGTAAATAAACTAATTGACCAAGCCAAAAATGTGCTGCTAAAAGCTGGCAAGGCTTGTGGCGTGGTGGCCATGGGCGATGAAGACATTCAAAACCGGCTGAAGCAGGGCTATCGCATGATTGGCATCGGCTTTGATACAAGTTTCATTATCAAGGGCATTAAAAGCACCTTGGCCAACCTGGGCACTGAACGAAACATCAAATGCGACTTTACTCCTTCCAATGGACAGCAGAAAAAAGAGGAAAAAAAGCCATTGGGACCACCACCGGCAGAATATTCACCTGATCGCGAAGAAGCCATTTACAACCTGGGTGATGGTCAGAAGCTGGAACTCGGACCGGGAGTAAAAGGTGAAATTTTAGTGGGTGAACATACCAATGCCAAAAATCTAACTACTGGTATAGTTACTTTTGAGGCAGGACCTACTCATCTGGAAAGTCATTCTCACCCACATGCAGAATCCATAACCTTATTGAGTGGACAAGCCATGGTGACAGTGGACAACCGGCGTTATGTTTTGAATGCTTTTGACAATATTACTGTTCCCCGGGATGTGCCCCATAGCGTGAGAAATCTTTCCTACAATTCGCCGGCAGTGTTTCATGTCGCGTTTCCCACTTCACGAGTGGAGAGAAAGGAAAGTAAAAATGGTTACGAAAAATACATCGATGTACCAGCAGATTTCAGCGGTTCTTTAGGACCTGAATTATTTACCCGCTTCAAAACTGCCCATCGATACGATGCCGGCAGCAACACCGAGTTTGTGGATTATTTCAATGATGAAATGCTACCGGGAGTAGGTATGAGTGGCGGTTTTGGTCTTTTCCATGAAGATGGACGTTTACCAGCGCACATTCACGATTTTGATGAATCTATTTGCATTACCGAGGGAGAGGCTTTCTGCTTTGTTGAAGGCAGAAAATATGAAATGTCTAATAAAGCCACTGCCATGCAGCCACGAGGCAGGGTTCATTATTTCGTCAATAATTCCAAAAAAACTATGTCTATGATATGGGTATATGCCGGTGCAATGCCGGAAAGAATTCAGGTAGCGGATGAATATGCTACCATTGGTATGAAAAGCTAAAACAGGAATTAATTTATCAACATGAGCCAAAATTTAGTTGTAGAGAAATTAACCGAAAATCCCGGGGGAGGGGAGTACGAGCGGGAACCGGTGCCTTCTTCCCGCTGGAGTGATTTTAAAAGTTTTGCCGCCATATATGCCGGTGAGCATGCTGCTGGTACTGAATTTATGATTGGTCCTCTGTTTCTTACCGCCGGGGTTAGCGCCTTCGATTTGCTGGTGGGACTATTATTGGGCAATTTGCTGGCAGTACTTTCCTGGCGATTTCTCACTGCCGAAATAGCTACTAAAAACCGGCTTACGCTGTATTACCAACTTGAAAAAATTTGCGGTAAGAAGCTCGTCATCGGTTACAATCTGGCCAATGGCATACTGTTTTGCTTTCTGGCCGGAGCTATGGTTACGGTTTCTGCCACAGCAGTTGGGGTGCCATTCAATATGGAAATGCCACGACTGAATGACACTATGCCCAGTGGATTGACCTGGATAGTCATTGTGCTGGTGGTAGGAATGGTAATTTCAATCATTGCTGCCAGAGGCTATCATACGGTCTCCAATGCTGCTAAATGGATGTCGCCCCTAATTATAATTGCTTTCATTGCCTGTGGCATTATCGCTGCCAATCAATTGGGTATCAATACTTTTGCAGAATTCTGGAACGTCTGGGGAGAAGGACGTGAGCCTTTTCCCGGGCAATTGAAGTTCACCTTTTGGCACGTGCTTATCTGGTCCTGGTTTACCAATGCCGCTCATCACATTGGCATGTCCGATCTCACCATTTTGCGTTTCGCCAAAACTGCCCGAACTGGCTGGGCCTCGGCTACCGGAATGTATATCGGGCATTACCTTGCCTGGATTGCCGGTGCTTTGCTGTATGCAGTGTACCTGCGGTCTGTTGAGGCCCAGGCTTTCCTGGCGTTAGGCGAAGCGCCGCCAGTAGCTCCTGGTCCCTTAGCTTACAATGCTTTGGGTATAATTGGTATTATTGCTGTGGTTTTTGCCGGCTGGACCACCGCCAACCCGGTGATTTATCGCGCAGGTTTGGCTTTCCAGGCTATTATGCCTAAAGTCTCCACCTTTTGGACCACTTTTGTTGCAGGCACCCTGGCTACCATTGCCGGCTTGTTTCCTGCCTTTGCCATGCAATTATTAAATTTTGTGGCCATTTACGGTTTCCTGCTGGCGCCCTTTGGAGCCATCATTGTTTTTGAACATTTTTTCTATCGAAAAGCAGGAATTATAAAAGATTATGCAGAGAAAGCCAATATCACATTCAATAAAGCAGTATTCATTGCCTGGAGTTTCAGCATCGGGTTGTTCTGGTTTATATCGGTTTACTTTGAAATATTTTTATCTTATGTAATACTTCCGGCCTGGTTGCTCTGTGGAATTTTGTATCTTTATTTGAGCAAGATTTTTCAAAAGAAAATTGCCTGATTATTTACCAAAATAAATTATATTGATGACAAGGTTCGGTTTTCAAATGTTTTTGTTATAATCAGCCTGAAGGCCTGAAAGAATCCAGCCCAGGGCATCGCCCTGAGAGAAAAAATTAAAATACAATTAGCCTGTAAGGTTGAAAGAATAGATAAGAATCATAAACCCAATAATATGAAAAGTGCATTCAATAGCCATTATCCTTCGGTGGATCATTTAAAGAAAAAGGCAAAGCAACGCATTCCCGGTTTTGCTTTTGAGTACCTGGATGGAGGAGCCAATGAATTAGTTAACTTACGCAAAAACACTTCTGAAATCCGGCAGGTAGAGTTAGCAGCTAATTATTTAGACGATTTTACCAGGGTAGATCTATCTACCGAATTGTTTGGCCACACCTATGCAGCCCCTTATGGCATCGCACCCATTGGTTTGCAGGGATTGATCTGGCCTAATTCGCCGGAAATATTAGCCCGTACTGCTGTCAAATACAACATTCCTTTTATTCTCAGTACCGTGTCCACTGCCAGTATCGAAACCATTGCTAAAATTACCGATGGTAAGGCCTGGTTTCAACTATATCATCCGGCCCGGCAGGAGCTTACCGATGATATTCTCAAACGTGCTCAAGAAGCTGGTTTTGAAGTGCTGGTAATTTTAGCCGATGTACCCTCTTTTGGTTACCGGGCGCTGGATATTAAGAACGGCCTTTCCATGCCTCCCAAAATGAGCCTGCGCAATATGTTACAGATAATGGCCAATCCCGGGTGGGCCCTTAATACCCTGAAGCATGGGCAGCCATCTTTTATGACCCTGAAGCCCTATATGTCAGATAATCTCAACCTGTCCCAATTAGGCAAGTTTATGGATGACACTTTTTCCGGTAGGTTAAACAAGGAACGTATCGCCCGATTGAGGGATAAGTGGAAAGGTAAACTAGTCTTAAAAGGCATTGGCGCAGCCGATGATGTAGGAAAGGCCATAGAATATGGTTTGGATGGTGTAATTGTTTCCAATCATGGCGGCAGGCAGCTGGATGCCGGTCCGTCGGCTATTAAAGTGCTGAAGCATGCGGTAGCCAAATATAGAAATCAGATTACCATCATGATGGACAGTGGTATTCGTACCGGTCCTGATATTGCCTCGGTGATGGCCGAAGGAGCTGACTTCACATTCCTGGGCCGCACTTTCATGTACGGAGTTGCCGCGCTGGGCGATAGCGGTGGCGACCATGTGGTGGAAATGCTCAACAAGCAATTGACTCAGGTATTGGACCAGGTGGGCTGTGAAACACCGAAACGACTAACCGAATTTCTGCTGAAAGAGCATTTTTGAGAAGGGATGAAATACATATGGGATTAGTAATGTTAGGTTTTAGTAGCAGATTTTATTTATATTTCGCCCCGTTGGGGCTTGGTGAGGTGTAGTTTATTTTCATAGGGCTTCACCCTGTGTTGATGCTTTCGCCCCGTTGGGGCATGTAGTGAAAGATATTTTGGTATGAGATGTTACTTGACCAGTCTCACAAGAAAAAAGAAATAAACCGGCCTAAAAAGCTGAAAGAACAATTACAACTTAAAATAACAATGCAAAACCAAAAATTATGAAATACGCGATTTACAACTTAACCATTTTTTTTACCCTCATTTTTTTGCTTGCTTGCGAATCAGATAAGCCGGAAACTGAATCAGGCATGGCTGAGCAGTTGGCCGAAAATTTTCAAAATCCTCCGGTAGATGCCCGACCGCGCGGCTTGTGGACCTGGGTGAACGGCAATTACGACTCGTTGGAAATCTGGCGTGAAATTGAAGCAGCCAAAGCCAAAGGTATGGGCGGCTTCGACATCTGGGATGCTCCCACCGTGCAAGACCCTAAAGGTGTAGTTCCCATTGGTCCCGACCAGGTGAGTGATGAATTTCAGCATGGGGTGGCCATAGCCATGAAAGCCGCCAGAGAAAATGACTTTGAGCTGGGTTACATTTGGAATCAATCGGTCAGTTACATTGATCCGGAGCATTCTCACATGGCCATGTATCTCACTACGGTGGATATCGAAGGAAAGGGGGAGCATACTTTTGATTTGCCTTTTCCTTACATCAAACCGGCTAAAAGGTTTGGCTATGATAATTTGCAGCAGGATGAAAGTGGCCGTCCTAAATATTGGGGCAATATAGCTGTGTTGGCTTACCCGGTAGCGGAAGGAGACACCAGCCTCATCCAAATGGATAAAATTGTTGACCTGACCACTCAAACTGAGGGTGACCAGCTGACCTGGAAAGTTCCTGATGGTGAATGGAGAATTTTACGCTTCGTCTGGTCCCGCACTACCGAGCATGGTCTAACTCCCACACCGGCAACTTCAAAACCCGCCCTTGACTTTCTCAATCCGAAAGCCACGGAAAAACATCTTTCTTACCTGCTAGACCTGATGGAGAAGCATACCGGACCACTGGAAAATTCGCCCATGAAGTACTTTTGTGCCGATAGTTATGAATTTAAAGGATTATGGACCCCCAAGTTGCCGCAGATGTTTGAAGACAGCCTTGGCTTTAGTCTGATAAAATATTTACCAGCTCTGGAAGGCTACACTGTGGATGACCAGGAAACTACTGACCGGTTTGTTTTTGATTTTAATAATTTGCGAAGCGACCTGGTGATTGCCAACCATTATGCCAAAGCCAAGGAAGTTTGCAATCGCTACGGCATTGGCTTTACCTCCGAAGCTGCCGGTCCCGGCCCGCCGGTGCACATGGATGTACCCATGGAATCCATCAAATCTTCCGGCGCTTTATCCTGGCCCAGAGGGGAGTTTTGGATTTCTAAGAATGATAAGAAACGGGAGGATTTACAAATCATCAAGGGAATTGCCAGTGCAGCCCATCAATACAATCAGCCTTATGTGACTGCAGAGGCTTTTACCGGCGTGGACTTATGGGCTAACGGACCGGGAGATTTAAAACAATATGGTGATAGGGCATTTGCTGAGGGACTGAACCGCATCGATTTCCATACCTTTTCGCATACGCCAGAAGTGGCCGGCAAACCCGGATGGATTTATAGCTTTGCCACCATCATTTCTGAAAACCTGATTTGGTGGCCCAAGGCTGAGGGATTCATGAACTACCTGGGCCGAAGCAGCTACATGTTGCAGCAGGGAAATTTTGTGGCCGATGCATTGTATTTTCACGGAGATGAGGCTCCTTATTTTGCCGAGCCGAAGCATATTAAACCGGAATTGGGATTAGGCTACGATTATGATGTAACCAATGCTGATATTTTACTTAACAGACTTTCCGTTCAGGATGGCAAACTTACGCTTCCACACGGCCAGCAGTATTCAGTGCTGGTTTTACCTGATAAAGATTGGATGACCTTGCGTGTTTTAGAAAAAATTCAGCAATTGCTAAATGAAGGAGCTACCATCATTGGGCCCAAGCCTTCCAGGAGTAATGGCCTTGGTAATGCTCAGGATGAGAAGGTACAGCAGCTGGCCAATGAAATATGGGGAGAACTTGATGGACAGCAAAACACCGAATCAAAGGTAGGAGAGGGCAACCTGGTGTGGGGCAAAACACCTCGTGAAGTGCTGCAATCGAAAGGGATTATGCCTGATATAACCTTTACCACTGCCGGTATAGATACGCTGGACTACATTCACCGCAAGGCTAAGGATGTGGATTTTTACTTCATCAGAAATCCTTATGATAAACCGATTGCAACTCTGGTAAATTTGCGAGTAACCGGTAAAAGACCGGAAGCCTGGGATCCTGTAACCGGCCATATGAAACCTTTAAGCATTTATCAGACCGGAGAAAAAAATACTAAGATACCCCTTAGCCTGGAGCCTCATGGTTCGGTTTTCATTGTTTTTGCAAAAAGTGAAAAACAGAATGCTTCTATTAGCCGGGATGGAGAAACCTTGTTCCCGGTGGCCAATCCTCCACAAACCTGGTCTTTCTCCGATGAAGGTGGTGGGAAAATCAGATTCCTGGATGCAGGTAACTATTCAATTAGCTTTGATGGGGAAAAAGTTGATAAAGAGGTGGATTTGCCCGCCTACCTTAACATCGAAAAACCCGAATGGCAAATTACTTTTACCGACCCATGGGAAGAAACTTTTACTGCCCAAACCAAAGAATTGCAATCCTGGACCGAGTTTGACGAACACCGCATCAAGTATTTTTCAGGCATTGCCACTTACGAAAATACCTTTGACATGCCGGCCAAAGTGATAGATTCGAAGCGACAGGTTATCCTGGACCTGGGGCAGGTAGAAGAAGTGGCAGAAGTTATTGTCAATGGCGAGTCAGCAGGTTTGGTGTGGACCAATCCGGCCAGAATTGAAATAACCAACCAGGTAAATTCGGCCAATAATACCCTGCGGATCGAAGTAGCCAATCGCTGGCCCAACCGAATGATTGGCGATTATAAGCTACCTGAGTCGGAGCGCAAGGTAAAATCGAGCATTGTTACACTACCAACAGCCTGGAATGCACCGCTGGAAACTTTGCCCAGTGAGCAGATGAGCCTACAGCCTTCAGGTTTGCTGGGACCGGTAAAAATTGAAGTATATGATGTGGTAGCGGTGAAGTAGCGTTTGAGAAAATTTAAATGTTAATAAAACCTGGACGTATTCCAGGTTTTTTTGTTCTTATCATTACTACAACAGCTACTCTCAATTATGTTTAAACCGCGGGCTTTATTTTAATCTTGTTCAAAGAAATGCTCGAATATTTTAATCAACCTATCAAAATCTATAATTTATCTTTAAGGACCTGAATAAGGCTAACATAAATCATTGACTTTTGGCAGAATTTTAATAAATTTGACAAGAATTAATCGCTTAATTATTAAGTATCAAATTATGCCATTAATTTAACTTTTTTTATCAACATAAACCCATAAGTTATGAATTATTGTCTCAAGCAGCAATTACTCAGGGGTAATAGGCGGCTCTATGTTTTCCTGGCGTTCATCTTTATCAATATTTGCTCCTACGCGCAAAATTCTCATTCACCAACTCCCATCGCTGGCCCCGACCAACCAAACATTCTTTGGGTATATGTGGAAGATACCAATCCCTGGATGAGCTGCTATGGCGATGATGTCTTGCAAACACCTAATATCGACCGGCTTGCAGAAAACGGTGTTCGATTTAACAGGGCCTACATGACCTCCGGCGTTTGTTCACCTACCCGCTCGGCCAACATTACCGGTATGTACCAGACCTCTATCGGGGCTCATGAACACTACAGCTCCTTCAGCGTATGGAGGGGCAATGCAATGGAAGTGTGGGACCCTAATCACCTGGGAGTGAGAACATTACCGGAAATTTTTAAGGCTGCCGGCTATTACACCTTCAACGAGGGCAAAAATCACTATAATTTTGTTTTTTCTGACGAGTACCTGTATGACCGTAAAGGAGAGAATGGATTCAAAGGAGCGAAAAACGGCAGCGAATGGAGTGGCCGTGCGGAAGGTCAGCCTTTCTTTGGCCAGATACAACTTACCGGTGGAAAATATAAAAATGCTAAAGAAGTGGTAAGTCCGGACGAAGTATCGGTAATGCCATATTATGTTGACCATGAAGTTTACAGAAAAAATATTGCCTACCATTACAATACTATTTTCGAAACTGATCGTATTCTTGGTGAGATCATGGCCAAATTGAAGGAAGACGGGCTGGATAAAAACACAATTGTCTTCTTCTTTTCCGACCATGGTATGCTGCTGCCCAGGCACAAGCAATTTTTGTATGAAGGAGGCATCAAAGTGCCTTTAGTAGTTGCCGGACCGGGTATCCCTATCAACCAGGTACGGGAAGATTTGGTCAGTGGCATAGATATCAGCGCCACCACGCTTACCCTGGCTGGTATTGGCATTCCTGACCACATGCATGGTATGGATATGTTTGCTGATGACTTCCAGCGGGATTTTGTAGTGTCTGCTCGTGATCGTTGTGATTTTACTATCGACAGAATCAGGGCTGTTACCACAAAAAGATACAAATACATCCGCAATTTTATGACGGACAGGCCTTACATGCAGCCTAACTACAGAGATGATCGTGAATCGTTAATATTAATGCGTCAAATGTACAAAGACGGTGAATTGAATGAAGTACAGGCCCGCTTCTGGAGTGATGAACGTCCCGCCGAGGAACTTTACGACCTTCAGGAGGATCCACACGAGACTAATAACCTGGTGCACTCCTACAAAAGGGAGCATGCCCTGCAATTAGCCAGGCACCGCGATATTCTCTATCGCTGGATCATTGAAACCGATGATAAGGGACGCTTTCCGGAAAGTGATGAAGCATTGGAAGCAGTATTGGATCGCTGGGGCGAAAAGGCAGTGAACAAAGAGTATGAAAGAGTGAGAGAGGCAAAAGGAGGAAAAGCTCAAAGGTGAAATTTTGAAGCTGGACGCTTAAAGTTCGCAGCTGAAAGCCCCGGTAAGAACGTCATTCTGAACGCAGTGAAGAATCTCCTGCGGCTCGTAGCGCATAACTATAAGCACAAATAAATAACTGTCATTTGAAAATCAAAATTCATATCTATAAAAACACTTAACCCATCAATTATGAAAAAGCTACCTCAATACTTCATCATTAGCATTATTATTTGCTTCTTTTCAGGTCTAGTCAATGCTCAGGAACAAACCATCTTCGCCAGAGAAGGTTACACCTCACTTTTCAACGGTATAGACCTCTCCGGCTGGAAGATCCCGGAAGGTGACAACGGCCACTGGTCAGTAATCAATGGAGTAATTGATTATGATGCCCGCTCTGAAGCCACAGGAGATAAGAACTTAATGTCTGAAAAAGAATATGAAGATTTTAAACTGCACTTGGAATGGCGATTTACAGGTTATGGCGAGCAACTTTACAACATACCAATCATTCTTGAAAATGGTGACTACCTAAAAGATGAAAACAGAAATGTCTACCAGAAACTAATGCCCAATGCCGACTCCGGTATTCTTTTGAAAGGAGTGGGCCAGGCCAACCTCTGGTGCTGGCCGGCGGGTTCGGGAGAACTGTGGTCGGTGCGAAACAACAAAGATTTACCTGCTGAAGTAAGGGCAGGAGCCGTGCCTTCAGAAAATGCAGACCAACCGGTAGGAGAGTGGAACGCCATGGACATCACTGTAGAAGGCAATCGCATCACAGTGGTCAACAACGGCATTGAAGTGATCAGCTATGCCTTGTATCCCGGCCTGGACATCAAAGGCTCCATTGGCTTACAACACCATGGCGGGGTAGATCCTAAAACCGGCAAATTGAGGCCAGCCTCCAGCCTGGTTCGGTTCA
>CAZQEZ010000135.1:0-10709 GCA_964592475.1 uncultured Roseivirgaceae bacterium | reverse complement strand
TATATTTATAGATGCTTCCTTCAACTAAAATTTCCCTTTTTCGATTTAATAAAGAACCAATTAAATAGGATTTTTTGTGATTTGTGATTTGTGATTTGTGATTTGTGATTTGTGATTTGTTTTCATGATACAACTATATTTAGGATTACACATGTAACAAATTTAAATATTTATTTTAAAATAAACAAATATTTTCGTATAAAAATAATTTAATTATTATATAAATAATTTTTATATTGATCTGCAAAACAACACCATCATTTATGGTAAAGAATTGCCACTGGCGCAGGGAATTAAATTTGATGGGTAGGATAATTTAACGGAAAAGTGTCCGGTATCGGCTGGCTAATAATTCCAGGTATTTTTCTTTCATTTCTGCAGAAAGAAAGGAAATGTTGATCAGTTGCTCCATTTCAGTTTGCTTATCTCTGATAGTTTGCAGTTCAACTTCAACTGTTCTATTGGTCAAACTTAGTCTTTTTTTACCAAAATAATCAATCAAATGCTGTGGTTTTATTTTACTTTTTTTACCTGCCAATGGCAATGCCATTTCCTCAATCGCTCCTCCCATTGCAATTGTAGTGTTTAAAAAATCATAAGCAGGACTGAGTGATATTTTACCTTCATGTGCTATCAAACTAAAATTTTTTAAATGCATATCCTCATTCCCGGTAAGAAAACAAAACAAAACTCTTCTGAAAAGCTTTCTTTTTTCCAGCAATGGGAAAGTACAATAATTTTCAATTACAGGAATTAGTTTTTCCATAGACCAGTTGTATTTGGTGTCCCTGGTATTATTGGTCAATTGGGAAAAGTCCTCCATATGCCTTTTCTTATTATTGCCATAGCGATCGAAACGCTTGATAAAATAACTTAAGCTGCCATCTTTACAAAAGACTAAACCAGTTAAAGGAACCTCTATGCCTGCAATACCTGCCATTTTCATGGTTAGGTCTTCATTTTCAGGAACTTGTTCGAAAATATCACTTTGAGGTTTTATAATGAATGTGCCCTGTGAATCCACTACTTCAAACACTTGGTTTTTTATAGATAATTTTGCGCTGAGTTTTGGCTGCACACCTTGAATAGACATTTTTAAAGCCCTGGACACTGCCTCCCGCCGCTGTTCCTGAGCGCTCATAGGCAAATCTAAAAGTTCAGATAACTTAGGGGACAATCTTTTTAAGCCGGTAAGACTATATTTTCCCTGGCAACTCTTATATGTGATCGGGCACCTATTCATGAGTGTCAGGGAATTTTTCCACGGTAACCGCTCCTACTAAATCGTGGCCGGTAACCGTCAATTGTTGCATATAATCAGTTCGATCGATCTTGTGTGTTTTCAATAAGCCTTCCAGCATGACTCCTTCCGGCAGCAGCCCGTCAAAAAATGCAGGAAAAGTTTCAAAGTTGTAAGGTTGCTCCCGCAAAGGCATGGTAAGAGAAATTGGCGGGCCAATGTATTTACTTTCGTAAATAAAAGAATAGTGCTTATTTTCGTCTTCAATTAGAATTCCTGCATCAACATCATGCATTTTCACCCTGAGTATTCTCATAATCTTCCATCAAAGGGCTTTTAAATTTAACTTTAATATTCAGTGCTTCTAATACAACTTTTAAGGTAGACCATTTTACTGTTTCTTTCCCATGTTCTATGTCGTAGATTACTGTTTTTCCTACTCCAGCCAGGTCAGCCAGGTCTTTTCTATTGAGCTTCGCTTGTTTGCGATGAAAGTAAATTATATTTTGCAAGTCACTATTTACTGCCATAGCAGCAAAAATAAATATTTGTAACTTTAAATGCAAGTCCTTGAATATAAACGTACAATATTTACCGCTTTAGCAGTATAATTTATATTTTATTTAAACATCCAGTTGTTATAATAAAGTGTATCCACTGTAATTTACCGCTATAGCAGCAATAAATCAATTTGACTTTATCTCCACACCTTCAAAACCTGCTTTGTTTTCTACATTCACCAGGCTGTTGCTGATCCTTACGCCTGTCAGTTTCCCTTTCTCATCCGATGCATCAAGCAAAATTCCAGGACCATTTTCCGGATTAATTATATTGTTGATGATTAGTCCTTGGTAATCTCCTTCGTCATTCACTTCGTAAGTTATTGCATGTTTTAAATCCGCATTATTACCCTGCAAAATTAGGCCATCAATCAGCATCTCACTACTATTGATTATTTCCACCGCCGCACCGGCAAATCCTGTATTTTTTATTTTTACATTTCCAATGGAAACACCATGGCAATTTTCAATTTTTACCGGCGGGTTTTTGTCTGAATTATGATCCATAATTGTCACATTTTCCAAAGTTACCTGGCTGGTATGCGAGAGGTCGATGGGCCAGTCACATCTTTCGGCAGTAATGTTTCTTACTGTCAGATTACTGTGGCCATAGTCAGCGTTGGCGTTGCGTAATCCCATAATACAGTCTACGGCATAAACATCCTCTATAACAATGTTGTGATTGACCTGAAATTCTTTCCGGTGATCCTGCACATCTACCGCGTAAGCACTTTTGCTGGCATATACTTTTCGCACTGTTATATTATCTGTACCATTACTGACTTCCACGGCTCCCCGCAGCACACATGAGTCGCAACGAATATTTTCTACCAGCACATTTCTAACCTTCTTTCCCTGGTAGCCACCATTGAGTGAAACCAGGTCGCGCATCACACCTTTGCCGTAAATATCTCTTACCACGCCACCAACCACATCATGTTCATCAGCTTCAATGGAAACACCCTCTTTTGAGCTGTTGAAAAACTTGCCATTTTCCAATTTAAAATCACCGGCAGCCACCACCAGTAGTGGTGCCCGGTTTTCCTGGCTAACGGTTTGGGCATTGCCATGCAGGATGAATTCAGTAAAAACAAAACCCTCAGAATTTGTTTGCAACAAAGGCATATTGCCGATGCTATCCGGCAAAGTGGCTTGCAACCCCCTGATTGTCAATGGCTTATTTACAACAATAGTTGCTGAAATTAATATTGTATCATTTATATCACAGATAATTTCCGCATTACCGGGTGCAGAGTCAATAGTTGCCTGCAAGTTTCCATTACTATGAAAATAAATAGGCTGAGCTAAAGAATTGACGGAAATTAACAATAGAAAAAAAAGTGCATGCTTCATTATTTCAAAATATTTAATTTTTATTCGTGTAAAATTATAAAAAATAGGCTTCACAACATTATCAGACCTTTGTGGTTTAAATAGAGTACTTTTTAATGTCAATTCAAAATTTTTTAGCCATCAACAAATTTAAAAAATATAGTCTGAAGTTTCTCAGGATTCTTGCTTACATCATAGTATCGATATTCACTTTGGTGCTGGTGATTTTTGCAGCTATTCAAATACCAAGAGTACAAGAGTACCTATCGCAACGGGCAGAAAACTTCCTGGAAAAGAAAACCAATACAAAGGTAGAATTGGATGCGATCTATCTTACCATTCCTACCAACCTGGTAGTGAAAGGCCTTTACATTGAAGATCAGCTACAGGACACTTTGGTTTACCTGGGTAAGCTGAATATAAATATTGATATGATAGCCCTGCTTTCCAGTGAAATCAATGTTGATGAATTGGGGTTGTATGAAACCAGGGCTAACCTGATAAAGTCGGGGCCTGATTCCACCTTCAATTTTCAATTTATCGCTGATTCATTTGCACAAAGTGATACAACCCAGGCACAGGAAGAACTTGCCAAGGCAGATACCAGCCAAAACCAAAGTAATTGGACATTTTCAATAGATGATGTTGTACTGGAGGATATACGCTTCAATTTCCAGGATTCCATTGGAGGCACTTACATGCAATACCTGGTGGGTAGGCTTGATGTTGACCTGGGAGAATCAGATCTTCAGCATATGAATTTTCAGATAAACAAACTGAACCTGGAAAATTCCGAAGGCTATTATACCATGACTCAGTATACTCCTCCGGATACGCTGGTGGAGGAAGATACTACATCATTCGAACTGGTCATTCAACAGATTTCATTGGATAATGTGCTTTTCAAACTCAATGATAGTATTTACCAGCAGGAAATGGTGTTTGACATAGGCAGAATAGAAGTAGATGCCCAGGAATTTAGCCTGGCAAAACAAGTGGCGGCTATTAACAATCTTTTGCTGGAAAACAGCAGCTATACCTACTACAAAAAAGCACTTACCACTGCCGACTCACTGAGAATTGCCGAAATAGCAGCAGATACTGTTAGCAAAGTTGAAGATGACGAAAAGGACCAGGCGGCCTGGCGTGTGACTGCCAATAAAGCAGATTTGAATAATAACCAATTTACCTATATTGATTATAATGAGGAGTATAATCCGGGCAGTATTGATTTTGACCACCTGGTAGTAACGGATATTGACCTGGCTTTGCGCCAAATTATGTACCATGGCATAAAGCTGGAAGCCGGGATAGCCGAATTTTCTTTTAAAGAGCAAAGCGGGTTTGAATTGCAGGAGCTTTCAGGCATGGTCAGCATGGATAGTACAGCAGCCGGTATCACCGATTTTGTATTTGCCACCCCTAATAGTGAAATAAAACGAAGTATTGAACTTCAATATCCTTCGTTGGAACAGATCAGCGACATCAAACAATTACAAATGGATATCAACCTGCGGGATTCCAGGCTCAGCAGTCGTGATCTCAATTACATTATACCCGATTTTGCCAGCATGCTACCCAACCCGGGCATTTTACCTTTTACGGTTGACTTTGATGCGGTAATGAGCGGTTCGGTACAACGCATGCAGATCAACCGTTTGTTTGCTCGTACTTTAAATGATACCCGGCTATTTGTTGAAGGAGTGGTGGGAAACGTGATGAATCCCGAAAACATTTATGCAGACATTGAACAAAGTCTCACCACCAGTGAGAGTGATCTGCGTAAGCTGGTTTTATCCGATACTGTGGCTTTCGATCTGCCCGGCGAAATAACGCTCAACAGTGAAATTCGAGGCCGCAGGGAAAATTTAGAGGCCGATGTACAACTGAGTACCAGCCAGGGAAATATACAGATGGATGCATCTACCTCACCCGGTGAGCAATTTCAGGTAGAGGCTACCATCAATCAATTGGAGTTGGGACATATACTGGAAAATGACAGCCTTTTTGGTCAGGTGACTGGCAACATCTCAGCAGAAGGCGAAAATTTTGACTTGGAACAATTGGTAGCCAGTTTCCAGGTACAGTTGGATAGCATAGGCTTTAACCAGTATCAATATGAAGATTTGAATTTAGAAGGAAAATTGGCTCAGCAGGTATTTAATGGGGATATTAATTACAAGGACGATAACCTGCATTTTGATTTTGATGGGACGGCAAGCCTGAACCCGGAAGATCTTTTGTATGATTTTAGTCTCGATCTCAAAGGCGCTGACCTGCAGGCACTCAATTTTTCTCAGGACAACATAGTAGTATCGGGTAATTTCGTGTCAAACCTGACTGGTGTAAGCCTTAACAATTTGAATGGCGATGTAGGCATTCGCGATGTAATAGTAGTAAAAGAAGGTAAAAGTTACCGGATGGATTCTTTAGTTTTTATATCTTTTACCGAAGAAGAAAGTTCTGACTTATCGATAAATTCTGATTTTTTTGATGCGGAATTCAAGGGAACAATTAATCTGGCCGATTTGGCGCCTGCACTCAAAAGCCACATCAACCAATATTACGATTTGCAAGATCCGGATATAGATGCTCCGATCCAAAACCAAAACTTTGAGTTCAATATTGATTTAAAAAACCCGGAATTGCTTACCGAAGTACTGGTACCCTCACTCAATGAATTTGTACCCGGTTCTATTGAAGGTGATTTTAATAGCACCGCTGGTGAATTAAATATCAACATTCTGATACCCGAAGCAGAATTTGGCGGTATAGGAATAGATACGCTTACTTTTTTTGTAAATTCGGACACCACTCAGCTAAATTATGCCATGAGTGTCGCCAGAATCGGTTTAGGTCAATATAAAATAGAAAATTTTGCCATTGTAGGGCAAGTGGCAGACAATGTAATTGAAAGCCGCTTTCAGATAACTAATGAAGATAGAAAAACACAATATACCCTGGGTGGTGAATTTGCCAGTGTGGAAAACGGATTTCAGTTTAAGCCAGATACCAGCCAGATATTACTCAATTATAACAAATGGCAGCTACCGGGAGATGCATCTATATTAATTGGCGATCGTCCTCTTTTTATTCAAAATTTCAGGCTGCACCGGGATCAAAAAGAATTGGAATTTACTACTAAAATGGACGGCGCTGATTCAACATTGGTAGCCGGGATAAAAAACTTTAATTTGCGAACATTAACGGCGTTGCTTGAGGCAGATTCAGAAGTGTTGCGAGGTACCACCAATGGTGTATTTAATTTAGGTTTGAACCCGGATGACCAGTTTTTTACTTCAGATATCACCATTGATAGCCTGGCTGTATTAAACAGTCGGCTTGGCACCTTAAATATTATGGCTTCCAGTGAAGCGAGCAATCAGATTGACCTGGAAGTAATGCTTGAAGGAAATGGGAATGACTTGGAAGTGGTAGGCGATATTGGCAGTGAGGATGGCAATACAGTGCTGAACCTTACGCTCAACATGAACAACCTGAACCTGGAAACTCTCCGTGGCCCCTTGCAAGGGGTACTGTCTGACCTTTCCGGTGGCCTGGAAGGGCAAATATACGTGGGTGGTACCATGCCGCAGCTGGATATTGACGGTGGGCTGGATTTCAAAAAAGCCAATTTCGTGGTAGACAATTTAGGTTCTCAATTTACCATAGACAATGAAACCCTGCAATTTACAAACGAGGGTATTGTAATTAACCAATTTGAAGTTACGGATGTGAATAATAATGTGGCTACCATTGATGGTACGGTTTTCACTACCAATTACCAGAATTTGAGGTTCGATCTGAATATTAGTACCAATGATTTTACCGCTCTTAATTCGGAAAAAACCGAAGATGCTCTCTACTACGGTTTGGTGGTAATTGATAGTGATATTCAGGTAACTGGGAATATGACTACACCCGTAGTTGATATGAGTGTGAATGTACAGGAGGAAACTAACCTTATCTACATAGTACCCAAGGGAGATGTGGTAGCTGCTGAATACGAGGGAATCGTGAGATTTATAGATGTGCAGGAGGCAGTAAGCGAAATAATAGCCAGGGCTCAAAATCAGGAGATTGATACCGCAACTTCAAAATTTACAGGCATGGATTTAAATGCTAATATAGAAATTGAGCCGGGTGTACAATTAAAGGTTGTAATTGACAATGTGGCCGGTGATTTCCTCACGGTCACGGCTGCTTCATCTGACTTATCGCTTGCCATTGATCCATTGGGCAATATCAACCTTACCGGAATTTATGAAATTCAGGATGGAAAATACCAGTTAACTTTTTATGATATAATTCGTCGAAGTTTTGATTTACAGGAGGGTAGTACCATACAATGGACCGGTAATCCACTGGATGCCAATATAAATATTACGGCTGCCTATACGGTTGAAGTAAATCCACCAAAGGCCGTGGCGACAAGCGGCACCGAAAAAGTGCCTGTTTCGGTACTCCTTAATATGCAGGGAGAACTAATGAGTCCGCTAATAACTTTTGACCTGGAAGTGCCACCGGGAACTACCGGAGAATTAGCTACTAACCTGAGTAATTATTTACAATCACAGGTAGTAACCCAGGAAAACGAATTGAACAAGCAAGTATTTTCATTGCTGGTATTGCAAAGGTTCTTAGAAAACGATCCTTTTGCGGGTGGCGGGGGAGGCATTGCCGGCTCGGCCAGATCCAGTGTAAGTAGTTTTCTTACACAGCAGCTCAACAACCTTTCTGCCAATATAAAAGGAGTTGACCTTTCATTCGATCTGGAATCGTATGAAGACCAGGAAGGAGAAGGCAGCCTGGTAGGCCGAACTCAATTGGAGGTAGCTTTGTCAAAAAATTTGTTAAATGATAGACTAAGGGTAAAAGTTGGGGGTAATTTAGAATTACAGGGAACACAGCAAGGTGCACAAACTCAGCAAACCAACTTTAGTGATTATCTTGGCGATATATTGATTGAATACTTACTAACCGAAGATGGCAGACTGAGGCTGGAATTTTTCAGACGTGATGATTATGAAGCTTTAAATGAAGCATATATTATTGAAACAGGAACAGGTATAATTTTTCAACGGGATTACAATCGTTTTAGCAATCTATTTACGAAGCCGGAAGAATTGGAGGAAGAAGAATAGCAACTATGGATTCAAGAACTTTTTTAATATTCTTTATTTTTATTATAGAGCTGGCCGGATGTACGGGTACAAAAAAGTTGCCTCCCGGCACAAAATTATATACAGGTGCCGAAGTGAAATTTCAAACAGACGAGAATATCCCAAACCAAGGTGATTTAAAAAACGAGATGTTGGCAGCCATACGGCCTGATCCCAATAATGCTATCTTTGGCATGCGACCGGCGGTATGGCTACACAACATTACCCGTGATACTGCCAATGACAAAGGAATTGACGGCTGGATCAACCGCAATATTGCCACAGAGCCGGTGTTGTTGGAAGAGGTAAATCCCAGGTCCACCACTTATAATTTAAGAAGTATTTTATTCAACAAAGGCTTTTTTGGTGCTGAAGTAAATTATGAAATAATTGATAAAAAAAATACTGCTTCCGTAAATTACCTGGCTCAGGTAAGTAGCCCTTACCGGGTAGATTCTTTGATCTTTCCCGATTCTACTAATATGATTACGGGATACATCCACAATGCGTGTCAAGTAAGTGAAATTGAGGAGGGAGATCAATACGAACTTCAGGTAGTGAAACAAGAACGTGAAAGGATCAGTAATTACTTGCGTGATAGAGGTTACTATTTTTTCTCTCCGGAATTTATTATTTTTGAAGTGGATACCACGGTAGCCGGGCGATTACTGGATATTTATATAAGGTTGAAAGAAAATATTCCTGATAAAGCAACCCGAAAATATGAGCTCTCACAAGTAATAATTAAGCCAGGCTATGATTTTGAGGAAGATGAGCGTGTGCCTCAGGACACGCTCATGATAAATAAATACCAATATATTAGTACCAGCAATGAAATATTTGATCCCAGAGTGATCATTGATGCTATCTTTTTGCACCCGGATAGTATTTACAGCAATGATTCTCATCAAAAAACGCTACAGCGATTAATTAATCTGAATGTCTTTCAATTTGTAAATATCAAATTTGAAGAAGATGAAAGTAAAGGAGCGGTTGGTAGCTTAAAAACTATCATTCAATTGATGCCGGCCAAAAGAAAATCCATACGCTTTGAACTACAGGCTGTTTCTAAATCAAATGACTATGTAGGACCCAATTTGAGCGCTACTTTTCAGAATAAAAACTTCCTGGGTGGCGCCGAGCTTTTTGAGCTTAATCTTACCGGGGGATTCGAAACCCAGTTTTCGCAAAGAGCCGATACAGTAAGTTTCAATAGTTATGAGGTGGGGATTGAAACCAATCTTTATATTCCACGATTTATCACACCCTTTAATATTCGAAACACTTCTAGCAACTTTGTACCCAAAACAAGGTTTAAGCTGGCTTACCGTCGGCTGAACCGGGTTTCTTTTTTTGAATTAAACAATTTTAATGCTTCAATGGGGTACTTATGGAACGAAACCGAAAGCAAGCGACATGAGTTAAGTATTATCGACATTGGTCTATTTACCCTCAGCAATACAACTGATATGTTTGAGAGAAGAAAAGAACGCAGTACTTTCCTGCAACAAAGTTTTGAAGAAAGATTTATTCTTAGCACCAGTTATTCATTTACTTTAAATCGGCGTAGGAAAGAAGAGAATAGGCATGGGTATTACTTTAACGGATTGGTGGACTTATCCGGCAACCTGATGCATTTGTTGCAATCATCTTTTCGGGAAGAAGAAGCAACTACAGAAGAACCCTACGAAATCTTTGGCACAGCTTATTCCCAATATAGCCGTTTTTTATTTGATACACGGTATTACTACCAAATTGACCGCACCTCTGAACTGGCATTTCGGCTTTTCGTAGGCTTGGGAATTCCTTATGGCAATAGCAATACTTTACCTTTTACCAAGCAATTTTTTATAGGAGGTACCAATAGCATCAGGGCTTATCCGGCTCGTTCACTGGGCCCCGGCACTTTTCATCCCGATTCCTCTGCCGGGTTTTACGATCAATCGGGTGATATCAAGCTGGAGGGCAATGTTGAGTATCGTTTTCCTATTTACGGATTTATTAAAGGCGCCCTGTTTTTAGATGCCGGCAACATTTGGTTGCTGGATAATTCGGGAGAAAAACCAGGGGCAAATTTCGATTTCAGTGATTTTAGCAATGAACTGGCAGTGGGTACTGGTTTTGGTATCAGGCTGGACATTGATTTTCTGGTACTGCGCCTTGATTTAGGAGTGCCTTTGCGTCAACCATTTCTGGAGCGAGGCAATCGCTGGTATTTTGACGAAATCGGCTTTGATGATATTGTCTACAATATAGGCATTGGCTATCCATTTTAAATTATGGGTGTTTGGGTGAATGGTGAAACATGATAAGTTTCTGTTCAATTGCCCAATTGTTGTTCACTATTCCGGCCGATATAATTGGTTCTATGTGAAATTGTGTGGATAGTTGAATTTTAATTTATTTTTTGTTATT
>CAZQEZ010000134.1:0-11095 GCA_964592475.1 uncultured Roseivirgaceae bacterium | reverse complement strand
TGTGGAAAGACAAGGTAGAAACAATAGGCAGCACTCATCATTCGGTCGGCCAGTATATACCAGCTCATTGATAATAAATTTTCTGAGAATGTTATCTTTAAGAGAGCGAGAGCCCTGCTGCAGCACTAGGAAAGTTCCGTTTGACTTCCACAACTTTGAATTCGCTTCCTCCTTTTCTGTTCGGATGATCTCGGCCCTGCTTTCCTGATCTGCCAGTCTAGGTGCCACAGCCGCAATTTGGTGCACAAATATTACCTTGGCCGAGATGATATTTGAAAGGCTGAATGCAAAATCGATTAGGTTTTCTGAATAATCAGATAGGTCAACCAGAACTATAATCCTAATTCTTTTCATCATGTCTCTGTTTTCTTTAAATCGTTTGGTATTTTATGCTTGCCAACAACGGTCTAGTATAAGTGTAGTAGCGAATTTCAAAACGATTTCCTGTTCTTTACCATAAAAGTTTATTAAATGCACAGACCTTGAATTTACCACTTCAACCGCTATTGCTTTTATACAATGTGTGTGCCAGTACTTTTATTATCTTTTGTAACTAACCACCAAATATTTAGCCTCATCATCCCCTATATTTTCCAATCCATGTTGGCAAGCCTCATGCCAATGAATATCACCTGTTATGAATGTTTTTTCGGTTTGTTCCTCTTTGTTGGATTCGTACAAGATTTGATAATCGCTGAGTGCGTAAATTATCCGATTAATTCCTGAATGCTTTGGAATACTGCCTCCTTCCGGTAAAGATACTACAGCCATTTTAAATTCGTGATTGTCAAATAATGTTTGAGCAAATTCTGGCGTTACAGAAGTCACATCATTCTCAACAGTATTTTCACCGCATTCGGGCAAATTGTTGCTTTTCTTTACAAAAACCAACCACTCAGCAGTTGTGCTTCCAATATTTTTAACATAATGTTTGCCTGCTTCATGAAAGTGCACATCATTTTGTTTCCACGACTTCTTTTCCATTTTGGAATCACCCTTGTCCCAATTTAGTGTGTAATCAGATAAAGAATAGATCAAACGTGTTTTACCCTCTCCATCCGGTGGCGATATAAATTCACCTGGTGCAAGTCTAATTTTTACAACCATGGCATTATCATTTTCGAATATGATATTGCGCTCGCCCTCTTTTTCAGCGACTTCTTGTTTATTTACAGATTCAGTCGATTTATTCTGTTTCTCATTTTTACAAGAAGAGAATAAGAGCATAAATGCGCTGCTAAATAGAATGATTTTTAGATACGAATTTTTCATTTTAGTTCATTTTAGTTCATTTTAGTTATTAATATTCAATTTTACTTGAACATTGGTTGTTTGTATTGGCTACAACTATTAATGTATGAATCGTAGCTGTGATATTTCTCTGCAAAATCAGTCATTTTCAAGGTCTTTTTACAAAGATACTAATTTTTGAGAACGGCTGCATCTTTTTATTGCTTGATGGCAAACTCTGGATGATATACCCTGGTCCATGTTTCTGTAGTTAATCTGCTTTGCCGTTGGCTTTCGAAGTGCATGGTTTGCAAGTATTTCGAATGAGGGGTGCCGGTCCTCGGCTATGAGTAGTTGGGGATTTTTTGCCCTAACTTTTCGGTTTAGCACTGACCTTGATTTATACTTTTATTTTCGATTAATCACTTCAACCCCAATTACTCATAGCCGATGTGTGTGCGGTCGTTTTTTTTTAAATTCGTAATCTCTCTCAACTTTAGAAATTCTTGTTTTATAGTATTTATACCAATCTGTCTGTCCCTTTACTTGTGCTATTCTGTGTTCAGAGTTTTTTTTCCATTTTTTTATTGAATGCAAATCTTTCCAATAAGAAACTGTTATACCTAAGTTCTCTCTAGCACTTTCAACGCCAAGAAAACCTTCCTGTTCTTTGGCTAATTTAACCATCAAATCAGCCATTTCGGAATAACCGTCTTTAAATTCACCTAAGATTGAAGTGAAAATTACTGCATAGTAAGGTGGTTTTGGTGTGTTTGCTATCATATTGCAATTTAAATTTCTTCAATAATTGATTGTCCTTTTGATTTAGTCCCTGATGTCCATTCCCAATTTTCGTGTAGTCGAATTTTTCCATTTTGAAGGATTTCTGGTTTCGATATGCATTTCCCTGTCATTAAAAGTCCTTTATTATTTACTTGGTGGTATCGCATATCTATATTTCCATTTTCATCAACCAAACCAATCAGTTGTCCTTTTAGGATTTTTCCACCTGAATATTCTGCGGTAAGAATATTACCTTCTTGTTTATAGAAAAAAGTAGTTTGGTTTGTAGTTTCTCCATTTTTAGTATTACTGACTGGTTTGAAAATTCTGTTATTATAATTCACTGTTTCAATATTCATTTCTATTTAACAATCAGTATTGCCACCTTTTTCCCATAGTTCAATCGTTCTTTTTATGAACTCTTCAAGACCTGTTTCAGAGATTGTTACCTTCTTTTTGATTCTAATGCATCCTTTACCTGTGTCAAAGTCTTTAAGCAATTCTTGTGCATCTTCAACTTTATTGATTGTTCCAACATAAAGACTTAAATAAGCTCTTTGAGCATTTAGATTAAAAATACTTTTCTCACTTTTGGCATAAGAAAGCATTTTATATTCAATTCCTTCAACCAAATCGGGCCCATTTTTTTTAATCATCTCACGAACCTGGATTAGTTTTTCCTTTCTCCAATCATCCTCAAGCTGTTCTAAGTATTCGCTTGGTGTTTTTACTTCGTATTGCATAGTTTTTATCTTCAGTTGATATTATATTTTACTTTTTTTAGTTTGTTCAGCGTTTTCTCAATTATTTCCATTCGTTTTTTTACTTTTTCAGCTGAAGCATCTAAAGTCTAACCTTCGTATTACTGTCGCTCCTTAGCCGTATCATCTAGTTCACCCTTTTGATCAAGAAAACTATTTCGTCCAAAAATCTACTTTTCAACATGCACAAAGTTTCAAGCCGGTTGTCGAAAATTCAAATCATACCCATAGGGATTTCAGCACTGTTGCCTAAATAAATTTTTGTAGTAATACGGAGTAAAATAAGCGACATCAATCTATTTTGCCTTCACCTTATGTTCTTCTACATTTTTATTTTTAATAAACATCAAAACCAACCCAAAAATGATGAAGGGAATACTCAGAATTTGTCCCATGTTGAGGGTCATGCCTATCTCAAAATCTGATTGATGGGTTTTGAAAAACTCGATGATAAATCGGGCACTGAAGAGCAATACCAGGAAGAGGCCGAAAACAAAACCGTTTTGCTTTTTTAAGTTATGATATACCAGGTTTGTAATACCAAAAATCAGCAGATAGGCTATTGCTTCGTATAACTGGCCAGGATGTCTTGGTACATTATCTACCTGCTCAAAAACAAACGCCCAAGGCACCTCAGCAGGTTTGCCAATTATTTCACTATTCATTAAATTGCCCAGGCGAATGAACATACCGGCCAGCGGTACTACCAAAGCCAGTTTATCCAGCGTCCAAAGCTCCTTCAGGTGCTGATTACGACGATAAAGCCACACAGCTATCAAAATAGCAATGGATCCGCCATGACTAGCCAACCCCTGAAAACCAACGAATCTAAAGCTTGGCTCGAACCGAAAGGGTAAAAATATTTCTAATAAATGATTGGAATAGTAATCCCAATCATAAAAGATCACATGCCCCAGCCTCGCACCTATTATTGTGGCTAAAACAATATAAACAGTAAGCTTATCCAATTTTTCTATGGAGACATTCTCTTTTTGGAAGTAGCGGCTCAAAATCATATAGCTGAGAATAAATCCTGTTGCAAATAATAATGAATACCAGCGAAGCTGAAAAAAGCCAAGATCAACTAATGTTATACTAGGATCCCATTGGATGTAGTTTAATAGATGCATATTTTTAGATTTTGCCCAAAATTACATAATTGAGGTTTACAGCCAATGAATTTATAGTAAATTCTCAATTAATCTTATTTAATTCAGTGAAACAATTGCTATTTTTACTTCCTCATTCAAATACGCTTAATAAAATATACCGAAATATGAAGTTACTTATCAGATCCTTTACCAGAAAAAGTACTACAAGACTACTTCGAGCTTACCCGCAGGCCAATGCCAGGAGCTGATCAAAGCCAAGGATTAACCTACCGTTTATGCTTTCATTACCGCCATGCCAGATTGGCCTCGGGGTGAACGTAGGGAATTTTTGCTGCGCTCATTACAAAGTACAACAGAAACCAAAGTGAGTGTGCTTGGTCAATCAGGTGAATTGGTAGAGTACAATCCCGGCGTTGACGCCACTACCCGGTTTGCCCAAAAAGAGGATGGCCTGCATATTAGTTGCGTAATGGCTCAGCGCATCTATAACAATCACAGGTGGCACAACCCTATCGTGCTGAAATTAACAAGTGTAGAACCAGCTTTGCAGCCCCCGCTGATAGCCACCGCAGAAAATAAAATAAAATAATGGATGGTCACCTTATACTGGAAGGAGAACTGATCAACGCAGGTGATGCCAATTCAGTAGATGTTGGATTCATGTCAAGACAAGTAAGAAGAAGCATAAAAATTATTAAAAAAATTAAAAAGTAAGCCTCCTAAATCCAGGAGGCTTACTTTTTACATTAATTGCGCCTGTTTTTCATTGAAAAAGGTAACACACTGCTTTACTTCCTGCATCGAGTTGTGCCAGTTATGCTCATATTCTATAGAAAAAACTCCTTCAAATCGTTGCCTTTTCAGCTCTTCCAACATACCTCCGGCATCGCTAACTCCAGTGCCCCAGGGTACATCATGGGCTTCTTTGCCCATTTTATTCAAATCTTTAAAGTGCAAACTGACGATCTTGCCGTCCAGGGCCTGTAGGCTTTCAATGGGGTTGAGACCTGAGCGAACCCAATGGCCTACATCGGCGCAGGCACCAATACGAC
This sequence comes from uncultured Roseivirgaceae bacterium, assembly GCA_964592475.1. GTDB lineage: Bacteria > Bacteroidota > Bacteroidia > Cytophagales > Cyclobacteriaceae > CAZQEZ01. Next base: position 6,157 of record CAZQEZ010000134.1, on the reverse strand, counting down.
CATTGTTATATTTTTCCACTATCATCAAGACACTATCCGGATGCCAATATCTACTTGGCTGCGGGTGATTGTGTATGGCAAGATTCACCCCGTATTCTTCGGTCATCGGTGCGAGAAACTCGAATTGCGCAGGTTCAGGTTCTACGGTTAATGTTTCAATGCCCATATCTTTGGCAAACTTAAATATCGTGCGCCATTCGGCTTCATCTTTGGCTTTTACCACCCCATAATTGACTAAAGTTATCCCTTTGTCTGCCAACATCTTTTTCATTATTTTCTGAGTCTCAGCATCCATGCTGTAATGGGTAGTGCCTTGGTATCCGCCACCGAGCTGCTGCCCTCTGTAGGCTTCTACATATTTAATTCCCAAAGAATCCAGTTTGTCCAGCGTCTCGGCAAACGTGAATTCTTTAAAAGTATAAGCCTGTGATGCCAGGCGCCAATTGAGTTGTACATTTTCTGTTGGGGCTTCCTCTACTTGTTCTTGTTCAGAATTTTCATTTTCCTGTTTTTGTTTACAGGAAAACATAATGGTTAATGCAAATGCTAAAATCCAATATTTTTTCATGTGGTTGTTATTATAATTGTGAAATTGATAAGGGCTTCAAAAACCAATTGCTTACTTTTGAAACAGTACCTTTGTATTGCTCTTCTTCTTTCAGGCTGAGCCAATCAGGATGCACTCTAAATTTATCCCAGGCTTCTTCTCTTTCCTCCATATCTTCAAAAGTAAGCATGTAAGTGAGATTGGGCAAATTTTCACCCACCAGGCTTTGTCCAAAAAACATTGGGGTTAAGCCGGTATCATAAAAAATACCTAATTCTCCTTCATTAAACATTTTTACTTTTTGATTACCGGCATATTCGTTGTGACTTTCGTAAATACGCAGTTCAATGATATGCTCACCTTCCGATGGGGTTTTAATTTTAGGGATGCTACTGAAAGCCTTCATGAAAGAGCTATTGATCCGCTGGTAGGCAGGTTCTTTCAATGGTCTCTTCAGGTAACCTGCAGCTGCTTTTTGATATGCCTGGTCGGTCGCGAGCTTTTCTATCAGATTTGTAAAATCTTTCATAGAGGAATACGTGATCAATACATAAAGCTTTATTTCTTTCTCCACTTCCAAAGGTTCAAATACACCTACCGGTGAAATATTCGTTCGATTGAGCGCCGGAATAAAAGCTGACCCCAGGTAAGCTATTGTTGCTTCTTTTTGCTCTTTTGTATCAAAAGTATAGGTTCTTATCTCGTAGTATTCTTTTGCTTCATCGCTTTGTGCTAATAGTTTCGCGCTGGCAAATGCAAAAAAGGTCAAAAACATGATTTTAAAAAAGTTGCTATATTTCATTTTCTGGGTTTTAATTGGTAAATAATTGTAAATATAATGAAATTGAAGCAACTATAACTACCTATGTCATTTCTCTTGAAGCCATTCTTTGATTTTATCATTTATTTCTGCAAACTTTTCCTGGTGTGGAAAGTGTGGTGTTTTTCAATAGATGATATGCTTGGAAATTAGCAAATTTATTTTTACATTTTTCAATTGACGATTCTGCCGGAAAGAAGATGTCATCATCGGCGCCAGCCTCCACCTTCAAGATCAGTATTAAGTTTTCTTTTTTGTATACAGACTAGAAATCAAGAGAAATTTCCCTGCTATAGCTGCTCGCCTAAGTGAAGACGCCACTAAAAGGAAAATTTATTATAGTTCCATTTTACAAAAATAAGTAGCAGGGTTGCATTAGAACCGACTTGCAAAAGCAAGCACTCGATCATTTAATGGATTTAAGTGGTATAGTGAGAACATTCTTTTTTTTGGATTTATCGCCTCAAGTTTTTCATCGAAATACGCGGGAGTCACAATATTTACAAAAGGTAAACAAATTACTTTTGCCTTATCTTACCGAAAAAGGAATAGAGGTATACCGAGAAGCGGGTTATCATTAATTGATTTTTTGCGTAAAGTTGTGAATAGCGCTTAAAAAATCCCGGAACATAAAAAATGAACCGGGTTTAGAAGCTATTAAAATTCAATATTATTTTTCAAATTGGATAATACCCCAATTGAGGTAGCCTTTTTTACCACCTTCAATCCAATGCTGCAATCCTTTTTTCATATTGTCAATGTATTCTTTATCGCAACCGTTTTTCAACAATTGATCTTCCACTTCTTGCAACCGATTAAACACAAAGGAATAATGATTGACCAATTGCTCCGGCATTTCAATTATTTTCACTTCTTTAAAACCAACTTTTTCAGCCAGCTCGCGATACATTTTTACTGATCCCAATTGTTCCAAATGAATTCTATCCAGTATTGGCTGCAACACACCATCAGGGCAGTCGTCGCTTTGCATGGGATCGGTAAATAGGAATGTACCTCCTTTTTTTGCCAGCCGATAAGCTTCTTGAAAAACTTTGTCTTTATTAGGGCTGTGTAAAATAGCATCTTCCGACCATACCAAATCAAATTTTTCATCCTCTAAGGGTATCGCTTCAAAGTTGCCGGTTACTACTTCAATAAGGTGATCTAGTCTTTGATATTCATTTTTCTCCTCGTTTCGTGCATTTTCTACTTTACTCAAGTTGAGACAATGTACGCGGCAACCAAAATTAGCAGCTAGATAACGGGCTGCTCCTCCATATCCTGCACCAATATCTATAACATCAGTACTGGCATTTATATTACCGGCCATTTCCTTCATTTTTTTCACCGTACGGTTACTTGCTTCCAAAATTGGCGTATTTTCATCTTCGTAAATGCCTACATGTATATCTTCACCTCCCCAAACGGTGTGATAAAATTCATCGGCATTTTTACTGTCATAGTACTCTTGAGTTATTTCTACAAGGTCACTTTTCTTGCTCATTTTCAACTATTTATGTTAAAAATTCAATGATTTAAGTAGGCTATTATACCCTTTTATAATTGATTATAACGCTTATCTGCGATATGTATAAAAAAATCAGGCACGTCCTGAGTATAGGTTTCCTGAAAATCACCATATGTATCAATGGATTGAAAGCCTACCTCTTTCATTAGATTAGTCAAATAATCTTTTCGCAAAGGAAACATATTGAGGTGATACTGTGATTTATCATAAAACTCATACCTGAATCGGGCAAGGCCTTCATCAACATATTCTGGCTCCGCTTTCACATTTTCACCAGCGTAATAGTATGTATGCTTTGAAGAAAAACCATTGTCCAGTATATCGTCATAATTTCGATGGTCTATTATTAGAATACCGTCGTGTCGTAGGGCAGAATAATATTCAGCCAGGGCTTTTCTTCTATCTCTTTCGGAAAACAGGTGCGTGAAAGAGTTGCCCAGGCAAATAATAGCGTCAAACCTACCGGAAATAGAGCGATTTAGCCATCGCCAGTCAGCTTGCATTGATTTAAGAATGTATCCATGAAATTTAGCATTTTCAAAAGCCTTTGCCAGCATATTAGGACTACCGTCAGCACTCCACACATCAAAACCATGCTTCAGTAATTGGATACTATGATATCCGGTGCCAGTGGCTACGTCTAAAATTTTATGTTTTCCACGCTTTTTTAATTCCTTAATGAAAAAATCTCCTTCACCTTCGGCACGAGCATCCCAATCTATCAGGTCATCCCACTTATTTACAAAGCTGTTAATATACTCTTCTTTGTATTTTTCGCTTTCACGCACCTGTATTGGGTTATCTCCATAGTCTTGATGCTTTTTTAGAAAAGTTTCTCGTTCCATTTGCTTCTTTTTTAGTTAAAAATATATTTTTATAAAAAAATTAAAATCTCATCAATAAAAAAATTAAAGCTATATGCTTTAGCCACTAATGCCAGGATAATTAGTTGAAGGTAATAAGAATCTTTCCTTAATAGATTTTAATATGGAAAGATAGAATAGCTTGTAGATATTACAAGTGTTTTATCCGTAGACATATTTACAAAGTAAGGGAAAAACCCTCAGATGAACAAACATGCCTCATTTTCTTTTGCAATAAGTATTTTAAACAGATAGAATCATTGTTAAAAAGAAATGATTGGATTTTCCGGCTTTTATTTAATCAATAGCTACTGGTACTTATCAATTTATTAGGGAACTAACATTATTCTATTAAAAACAGTGTTCTGAGTATAAATTTGCAGGATATAAAAACCCGATTTAAATTTATTGAGGTCAAGTGAAGTGTGTTCGGTTGCTTTGTCAGCCAAAATTGTTTGACCGTTTAAAGTGATCGCTTTCCATTCAAACTTTTGCCCTGGCCAAGTTATCAGGTACTGATTTTGTGACCTATGGTAAGTAAATAACGGACTTTTATTATTTTCATGGATCAGACCAGTAGTCAAAGGTACTTCTTCAAATTCATAACCTGGGTCATTACTTGCAACCGGTTCACCAACAATTACCTTTTTATCGCCAATAATGCTTTGATATACCAATTCAGAAAAACCAGCTACATTTCTGATTTCGCCAGAAATTCTCTGTTTGCTGTTTAAAGCGGCTTTGCCATTGCGAAGTTCTGCCAGGATGGTAGGATAGATGCCATGGCTTTGTAAAATATTTTTTCCATTACTTTGTGTGAATACCAGATAACTTTCAGGATTTAAATAAATACCATAGCGTAGCGGTTCTTTTACCATTTTATACAGTAGGGCTGATACTTTATTTTCATAAAAACTGGTACTTCGCGTGTAGGTATCAGGCATAATTATCGTGTTTTTGAAAAGAGATAAACCATCATTATAGCTTAGTTTTCCATCATATGCAATATTTTCATTCGCATAAATATTAGTAGCAAAGGTATTTCCGGCAAAGCGTACATCTTCACCAATTAACATATTAGTCAGGTTGTTTCTTGTGATATGCGATTGAATTAATTGACCAGTAGGCCCGCTTGTTAAAAAGCTAAAGAAACTATTAGCGTTGTTGTTGATAAGAATAACATGGCTGCTTGTTTTGATAAAATTACGCACTGCAGCCGAGTCTTCCAGGTTATAATTATCTTCTGTTACTATAGGTTTTACATGCTTTAACCCGTAGCTGGTCAATAAATCAGTTGCAGCTGCTGCACCTGCAGCAGAACTGGAAACTACAACTGTGCTGTCGAGGTTTTTATCATTATAAATTTGATCCAGCAATTGTGTTGAAGGCAAACTTTCACCATGTAAAATAACTTTATAATTTCCATTTTCCGATTGCTCGCCAGTACTTATAGTTTGCTCACTACCTTTTATCAGTTGCCAGTCGGTAAGGTTGTATTGATGGGTAGGTAATAAGCTAATGGCATGTAAACTATCAGCAATCAGTTTTTGATCATCTTGTGCAAGTTGCGATGCAGTATATATTGCTACTGATCCGGTTCCATAGGCGGTAGCTAATCCATTTTCATCTATGCACAAGGCAGTGCGATCATCTACGCCAATCCCAACGGGCATTTCCTGATTTTGCAAGTACCAATTGGCCATAAAGCCCATGAGCCTAGCTTGTCTTCCTCTTTGTGTAAAATGGGTATCTACTATGAAGCCCGGAAGTATAGTAAAAAAATCATTTCTCAAAGTTATATTTGGATGAAAAACGTTACTGATTACTTCATCCGGATAAACGCTGCCGTTTTCAGCGGTATAGCAAATCCCCGTCATAATCGCTGCGCCAGCGGAGGTTCCGCCAATCACCTCACCCTGCTGAAATTTCTCCTCAACAGCAGTATGGAGCAAAGTATTCTTATAATATTCATAATAGCGGCTTTGGTCGCCCCCCTTAAAAAAGAACACATCGAAAGTTCTTATTTCATTGATCAGGGATAAGTTGTCTGCCTGGCTGCGAGAATCAATTTCAAAATTTTTGGCTTCCATGGCTCCCAGGCTTTCAAAATAATCGGGCAGCCATTCCGGATCAGATCCGCCATTGTAGCTAATGATAGCCACTTTTTTATTAGTAGATTGCTGCACCGCCCACTGGTAAGGTGTATCACTCCAGGCATTATAATTTTCAGTACCACCACCAACTAATAATATTTTCCCTTGGGAGTATGCGCTTTGAGCAATTAAAAATATAAGAATTAAACATATTGATCTCTTCAAAATACTTTAAATTTTTAAAGTATTTTGAAGAGATCAATATGTTTAATTCTTATATTTTTAATTGAACATATTGATCTCTTC
>CAZQEZ010000133.1:0-11642 GCA_964592475.1 uncultured Roseivirgaceae bacterium | reverse complement strand
GAAGAAAATGACCCTGATTTTTTTGAAGTAACCTCTGTTTTCGGTGGCGGTGAAAAAATCGTCACCAGCCAAAGTTTGAAAGGCGGGCAATGTACAGCCGTTTTCGGAGGTAGCGAAATTAATCTGATCAATGCGCAAGTATCCGATCACCATGATACGGTAATAGATATATTTGCGATTTTTGGAGGCATAACCATTATTGTACCCGCTGATTGGGAAATAATAAACGATGTTCAAACCATATTAGGAGGATATAGTGATAAAAGAGCGTTGAGTGGACGTACCAACCCAGGCAAAAGAGTTTATTTACGCGGTACTGTTATTTTTGGCGGGGGAGAAATAAAGGCTTACAAATAATGATAAAATGGTAAATCCATTAATTAGTAAGCAAAAGTCTTTTTTAGTTTATTTAATGCTATGGAGTTTCATCGCAATGCTCCATAGCATTTTTATTTACCAATATTTTTCGGGTAATGCTTGGCAAATAGCTTTGCTGGATGCCGCGGTTTTTAATTTCATTTTTGCCATTATGGGAATTGGCATTTGGTATGCTGTTGCTTATAATAATTATGAAAATCGAAATTTCATCTCCCTTTTATTGATTCAACTTGTAATTGGGCTGGTTTTTGTTTTCTGTTGGTTTTGGTTATCACTTGCCGTGCTTAAGCTTATTTTAACTACCGAATCAGGTTATGTGGCTATAATCAAAAGTACCATATCTTGGAGACTGCTGATCGGCTTTTTTTATTATATAATTCAGGTATTGGTATGTTATACTATTATAAATTATCAATTGCTGCAAATAAGAAAAGCCAACGAAGCAGAGTTGCGACACCTAATTAATGAAGCGGAATTGAGTAATCTAAAATCGCAATTAAATCCACATTTTATCTTCAATAGTCTTAATTCAATCAGCGCTCTTACTATTTCTCAACCTAAGCAAGCGCAGGACATGATCATTAAGCTATCCGAATTCTTACGATATTCGCTAAGGGCCGAAAATAACGAGCAACTGGTTACCTTACAAGAAGAATTGGATAATATTGAAAAATACCTTGCCATAGAAAAGATTCGATTTGGGGATCGTTTGCAAGTAGTAAAAAATATTACAGTGCAAACCAATAGCTACAATATACCTACATTTATTTTGCAGCCAATATTTGAAAACGCGATCAAACATGGCGTTTATGAGAGCCTTGAGCCTGTAATCATTAAGATATCGGTAGCGCATGACCATGATTGGTTGCTAATAAAAATAAGCAATAATTTTGATCCGGATGGCATGCAGCATAAGGGAGCTGGAATAGGAATACCCAATATCCGTAACCGGCTAAAGCTGATTTATGGTAATCCTGATTTATTGAAAATAAGTAATCAGGAAACTATTTATGACGTAGAATTGGTAATACCCCAAAATTCAATGAAATGATAAAAGCTATTATTATTGATGATGAAAAATTAGCTACTGAAATTATTTGTACATACTTACAAGCATTTGATGATGTGATTGAAGTTAAAGCTATCTGTCATAACGGGTTTGATGGGTTTAAAGCTATTCAGAAAGATCAACCAGACTTAATTTTTTTAGATATTCAAATGCCTAAACTCACGGGCTTTGAATTACTTGAATTAATGGACGCTCCACCTTTAATTATATTTACTACTGCCTACGATCAATACGCACTGAAGGCATTTGAACAAAATGCAGTGGATTATCTACTCAAGCCATTTTCGCAAGAGCGATTTGAGCAAGCGGTAAGAAAAGCATTGCAAATCAACCTTAAGGAGGAGCAAACTACATTGCAAAAATTACAGCATGATGTACAGGAAGATAAGCAAATACTCGACAGGGTAGTAGTAAAAACCGGACACAAAATAGAAATTCTGAAGGTAAGCCAGGTTCATTATTTGCAAGCAGAAGATGATTATGTGCGTATTGTGGCCGAGAAAGGTGATTTTTTGAAGCAATCCACCATGAAATATTACGAGTCGCATTTGCCTGCCAACGAATTCGTTCGTGTGCATCGTTCTTACCTGGTTAATGTTTCACAAATTAGCAGGGTAGAGCCGATGGAAAAATCAAGTCATGTAGTAAAATTGAGAAGTGGTGAAAAATTGCCAGTGAGTAAATCTGGCTATCAAAAGTTAAAGGAAATGTTGGGTTGGTAATTTTTGCTGTTAAAGAGAAAGAATTAAGTATATTTGAAAATTCGGAGAAATAGCTTCACGCTTTTTGAGGAAGTAAAAGGTGGTAGGGGCGATAGAGGCTGGCAAGATGGTGCCGGGCTTACGGAAAGCTTTAAAAATGTGAGCGTAATGCTAGCTTGCGAACAGCAGGATTTTGACAAAATTAAGGAGCCGTTGCGAGCTTTTTTGAAAAAAGTAGGAGGTATTTGCCTGGTGAGCGATGCTCAGTGGCTTACCCATTAGCCTTAGGGTACGCGGGCAATTGGCTTACAAAATCATACTTTTTCAGCTTATGTTCTATTTTACAACAAAAATGCTGCTTACCATTGGTTATTACCAGGTAGTTTGACTTTAAATTGAGGTTGTAAGTTGCAGCCTGAGCAAATGTTTCCTGGCTAAGCTTAACACTGGCAGCTTTACATTCCACCAGCATAAATGGTTCCCCCATTTGATCATACACCACAACGTCAAACCTCTTGCTTAAATTGTTGTAAATTATTTCACGCTCTACCTGTATCATAGATTTAGGATAATGCTGGTGATTAATTAGGTAATTCACAAAATGTTGCCTTACCCATTCCTCCGGGGTAAGTAAAACATATTTTTTTCTTATTAAGTCAAATATTTCGTATTGCTCATCTTTTTGCTTTAACTTGTAATTTAATTCTGGCAAGTTGAGCTTTTCAAATGTTGTTGGCATAGAGGCAAATTTGAGGATAATTTGGATATCGAAAAAATGATAGTTGAAAAAGGACTTATTAAGCTACTTTAAAAGGCAAAGCTTTTCTGATCGTTATAAGCTTTTGCACCCTTCTATTGATGTTAGGTGGTATTACCGGATTTTTCTTATCCGATGCCTCGGTGCAACAGGAGATCTCTTTTGGCTTGTTAATTTTAGGTATTAGTTTGATTGGCTTATTAAAAGCAGCCATAGAAATGTATGAAAACCACCGGCTGGATAAAAATTTGAGTAAGGTGACCGATAGCAAAGACAAATAATTATCCTTTTTTAACCAATGAAAAAAAAGCTGAACGAACATACCTCGTATCTTTAATTTTGTAATTTTACATCTACAATAGTGGACTTTAGATTGGCAATAATAATTGAGGTGATCCAAATTTTATTTGTCGTTTTTTTGAATTTTACAACCAGTTATATTAGCAGATCGGGGATTATTTATGGGCGAGACGGTTACAATTATTTTCGTAATCACAATAATAATCATATTGTTTTTATTGCTTTATCGCGACCTGGTAAGGCCCTCTATCGGCTTTTTATTTGTAGTGCTGATTTTTACTATTACCGGTATTCTCAATACAAATGACGTGTTAAGCGGCTTTTCCAATCCATCCATAGCAAGTATATTATTGCTAATATTGATAACAGCAGGGTTACGAAAAAACTTCAATATTGAGCGGCTATTTGATCTTATTTTTTCCCAATCACGCACTTACAAAGGCTTCCTAATTCGCATGATGAGCCAGGTAGCTTTTCTTTCCACCTTTATCAACAATACGCCAGTAGTGGCTCTTATGACTCCTTATGTATTTAATTGGGGTAAAAATAACCGCATTGCTCCCAGTAAGCTTTTAATACCATTGTCGTATGCAACAATTATGGGTGGAATGATCACCCTGATCGGTACCTCCACTACTTTGGTGCTCAATGGCTTTCTGATTGACTTCAATTTACCGGGTCTCAATCCTTATCACCTTCTTTTTATTGGTGTGGCTGTTACTATTGCCGGCATTTTCTTCCTGGCCAATTTTGGCTACAAGCTGCTACCAAAGTACAGTGACACTATTCAAAGTTTTAAAGAGAAACAAAGAGAGTATTTATTGGAGGCTAAAATTTCTGCTTCTGCTAAAATTGTTAACAAAACGATTATCGATGCAGGCCTGCGTAATTTAAAAGGTGTTTATCTGGTCGAGATCATTCGTAAAAATAAAGTGATATCACCTGTAGAGCCATCTGAGATTGTAGAACAGGATGACGTGTTGATATTTGCCGGAGATACCCAAAATATTGTTGACCTGATAAAGAAAGGCTATGGGCTAATGCTGCCGGATGAAGCCAACCACGCGATTAATGCCAACAGTAAAGTAGATGTGGTAGAAGCAGTAGTGAGTAACAATAGCAGTTTAATTGGCAAAACCGTAAAGGAAGGCAGCTTTAGAGAAAGGTACGACGCGGCTATTGTGGCCATACATCGCAACGGTGAAAAGCTGCGAGGAAAAATAGGAGAAATAAAACTGAACAGTGGTGATCTCTTGCTTCTTTATGCCGGCAGCGACTTTATCAACCGTGCAGATATTTACAGGGATATTTATGTGGTTTCCAAACTAAGAGAAATTACAAAACCAGGCAAAAAGAAGTTTTATGCACTAGGGATGAGTGTAGTAGCAGCAATTGTTTTATTGATTTTAGGCAAAATGTCCCTTTTCTCTTCACTACTTATCATTTTTTCAATCATGGCAGCGTTCAATTTAATTAATTTACAAGATGTGAAACGAGAATTAGATTTGAATTTAATTGCCATTCTAGTGTTTTCGTTGGCTATTGGCCAGGCAATTATCAAAACAGGTACTGGTAATTTGTTGGGCAATTATATGGTGCAAGCCTTAGCACCTTTTGGTATGATTGCTATATTGGTTGGATTATTATTAGTTACTACTTTGCTTACTTCTTTTATAACCAACGTAGGGGCGGTTTCTATTACTTTTCCTTTAGCATATGCCATAGCCCAAAATTTACAAATTGACGGGAGCCCCCTTTATCTGGGTGTAGCTTATGCAGCCTCAGCAGCATTTCTCACGCCAATAGGTTACCAAACCAATTTGATTGTTTATGGGCCAGGTGGTTACAATTTCAAAGACTTTTTTTATGTAGGACTACCGGTTACTTTTATTTACTTATTGGTAGTTACTTTCATGCTAATGCTACTTTATCAGGAAGTTTTTTTGCCTCAGCTTACTTCCTTTTTATAAAAAATTGAGGCGATTGATAAACATTTCTTTGTAAGAGGCACCTATGGGGATTAGTTTTTCTCCTATCAAAATAGAATTGTCTTCAATACAGCCAACATGAAATAAATTGATGATATAAGAACGGTGAACTCTGGAAAACATGCTGGTGGGTAGCCGGTTTTCAATGCCTTTCATGGTATAATGTACAATGTGCTTTTTATCTTTCGTGTGAAATATTACATAATCAGCAAGTGCTTCTACATAAATAATATTCTCAATATCAATTCTAACCAGCTTGGAATCAGAGCGGACATAAATATCATGGTGCTTTTCATTTTGCCGTTGCAAGTTTTCAACGTTTTTCTTTACCTTGCTTGCCGACATTAAAAAACGACTGTATTCAATTGGTTTTACCAGGTAGTCAGTCACTTGTTTTTCAAAAGCTTCCACAGCATATTCCTGAGCAGAAGTGATCATTACAATTTGATAATCCTCTTCCAGTGTTTTGATCAAGTCCATACCGGTCATTTCAGGCATTTGTATATCCAGGAAGATTACATCGGTATTACCTTCTTTTAGCAGGTTACTGGCATCGATGGCACTTGTGCATTCATAATTTAATGACAGGAAATTGGTTTTTTCAATGTATCGTTTGATAATAGTTCTGGACATATCATCATCGTCTACTACCATGCAATTTAAATTCATAACCGGTTTAATTAATTTTGTAAATCAAGTTCAATATTAGGAATTTCTGATAATCTTTTTTTTCTGCTTTTAAGCTTTATATCGAATATGTAAGCTTTTGCTCAAATTAGTTAATTTTGCCTATGCAAAAAAAACTAATATTGGCTTCTCAATCCCCTCGCAGAAAAGAGCTTTTACAACAGGCTGGTTATCAATTTTCTACCCAAAGCTTACAAGTAGAGGAGGATTTTCCTACTGATGTCCCGCTTATAGAAGTTGCAGCCTTTCTGGCTCAAAAGAAAGCTGCTTTTCTTAAACCACAATTGACCCCATATGAAGTTGCAATTACCGCCGACACCACCGTAATATTAGGCAACGAACTGCTTGAAAAAGCAGCTGATCTGGAGGAAGCACGCCAATTTTTACATAAACTATCTGGTAATTGTCATCAGGTGATCACGGGAGTATGTGTTTTTGATCATAAAAACGTGAAAGTATTTTCCGTAGAAACTAAAGTGTATTTTAAAAATTTGAGCTTAGCAAATATCAATCATTATGTTAACTCTTACCAGCCTTTGGACAAAGCAGGTGCTTATGGTATTCAAGAGTGGATAGGCTTAGTGGGTATTCAAAAAATAGAAGGCTCTTATCATAACGTGGTGGGCTTACCGGTGAGCCAATTGTTTGATATTTTAGAAGAATTCGAGATTTCTCCTCAAATCGTTTAAACCTTTTTTTCATTTGGCACTCGCGGAGTGTATGTTTTGCAGGTTTGGGAAATGGGTGGTGGCAGGGAAACTTTGAGGTTGATTTTGGAGTAAACTGAATTATAAAACCCCATACTTGCTCAAATATTCAGACATCTGCTGTTGTACCGCATGGGCTGCCTTGCCAGCTGCTGCTGCAAAGTCTTTCCCTCCGGAAGCATAAATAATTCCACGGGAAGAGTTGACTAGCAAGCCGCATTGACTATTAAAACCATATTTTGAAACAGCTTCCAGGTCGCCTCCCTGGGCGCCCACTCCGGGCACCAGCAGGAAATGATCCGGTGCAATTTTTCTGATTTCAGCAAGTTTTTCTGCCTGGGTAGCGCCTACCACATACATCATTTGTTCCGGGCCGCCCCATTGCTGGCTGATTTGTAGTACATTCTGGTAAAGAGGTATCCCGTCAGACTTCAAATGTTGAAAATTAATACTTCCCTGGTTGGAGGTAAGTGCAAGTAGGATTACCCATTTATTTTTAAATTGTAGGAAAGGTTTTACCGAATCTTCTCCCATGTAAGGGGCCACAGTGATGGAATCGAATGAAAGGCCGGATTGCTCTTGATCAAAAAATGCACGAGCATACATTTTGCTGGTATTGCCAATATCACCTCTTTTTGCATCGGCTATTGTAAAAACTTCTGCCGGTAAATAAGCCAAAGTTTTTTCTAAGCTTTGCCAACCAGCACTTCCCATACTTTCGTAAAATGCAATGTTGGGTTTGTAAGCTATAGAATAAGGAAGGGTGGCATCAATTATAGCTTTGTTGAATTCAAAAACAGGATCATCCAGTTTTTTCAGATGATCGGGTATTATATTTATATCAGTGTCAAGTCCCACACATAGGTAGGATTTTTTCTGCTCGATCTGCTTAAAAATTGCTGACTTGTTCATTGCCCAAAATTAGCAAAAATTAATTTACATAAGTTCAGGATTTATATAGGTATGCGGATAATCTTTCCAATAATCTACTAGCCCTGCTTTTACCGGGTCTTCCACCAGATACGATGTTAAGTTGATGACCTCTTTTTCCAGCATTAAATGATGTTCACAATTAAACGTAACCCATATATTATTACCGAGATTAAGGTATTGCCCAATATTATGATTTATTTGCTCTTTTAATAGCTGCAATATTCCCTCTACTTGTTTATTTAAATCATCTGTTTCCGGTTTTTTAAGCTTAAATAGGAAGTGGATGTGGTTGGGCATGATTGTGTAAGCCAGTATATGGTATAAACTTCCTTCAAATTCTTGCAAAGTGGAATTAACAGTTTCGGCCACCCCTTTTTGGTTAAGCTGGGCTTCGTTGGTACTTTGATTTAATGATTGATCATATTTTAGAAAATATGCTTTTTGAATTCTGTTTAGCTGATATTGACTTTTACAATGGGCAGCTTTATTTTTAAATTCTTCAGCTAATTTTTGCAAATAAGATTCGTCGTTTAAATTTTTGAGGCTGAAGGTAGCAAAAAAATCTGCCTTTGACCTATCGTTTAAAGGCACCTTGTTTAGTTTAAAAAACTTCATAAGTTTAAAAAATTAAATATCTACTATTGTGCTTCGAAGTTACAAAAAATTAAATATAATTACAAGTTGGGCAAATCATATAGTCAAATAGTGGTCTAAATAGTTGAGACTGATATTAAGTAACTTATCAGATTTCTAATAAAATTCTAATGCCATTTATGATGACTATCAGATATTATGGCTAAAAAACAGGTAAAAAAATATGAAAAATATTCTCAATGGGTTATTTATAGTTTATATATCTGAAAGTGATAGTTTTAATTTGGTTATTATCATTTTTAAAATGCTCATCTGCAATTACTTATATTTTATGTTCCTATCAAAGGTGTTTTGCGTGGATTTTTTAATTCATTAATATTTGAATCTCGTATCGGAGAAGTGTCTTATTGATGTTTTATATTACAAAAATTACCTTTATGGCGGTAATATTGATTTTTCCTTACATCAATAATTGAAATAGTCTTTATAAGAAATTAAATAATTGTCTAGATACACAACTAATATTACACATGTAATAAATAGGTGCTTATAAAACATTTATTTATGTGTAATCACCTGAAATACACTCAGTATATATTTAAAGCTGCTTTTTCTAAGCACTAATTATATGTAATGAAATTCGTAAATATCATAAAAAAGTAGAATTTCTTATATTTTAAAATTATTTAATACTCCTATAATCTTATATCAAAAGCACATAATAAATAGGATGAAATAAAATTCATATTAATTGATGTTTAATCATTTACGAATTTTTTGTTTCCCCAGCGATTCTATCTAACTTAAGCAAAAGATTGTTTTTTGTGTATAATATAAACTTACGCAATGTTTTTTTTCAGTATTTTTTTTCCAAAAAAAAAGCTGGTAAATTTAAAGTTCATTTATAAAATAATTGTTGTTATGCTAGTTGATAATCGTTCTATTAAATTTAAGCCAAGTGTTATAGTGATATTAGTGGTATTGGCTTTAATTGCACAATCAGTTTTTTCTATTTACCAAAATTCATTACTAATAATGGAAGCTAACCAGGTAAAGTTTGATAAGGAGCAAAAGCTTAAAAAACTACAAAATATTAGTATTGACTTACAGAAGGCCGATCTGGCATTTCAACAAGCACTTTTTTTACAAGAATCTCAATATTATCAAAGCTGGCAAAAGCTATGGGAAGAAGAGTTAATGACGGCATTAGTCGAGCTAAATCCCCAAAATGACAATGAAGTGGTGTTTACCAGCTTGCGCCAGCATTTACAAGAGTTTTGGTCTTTGCAGGAAGATGCCTTAGAAAGCTATTCATCGTTTCAGGCTGATAGTTTCAACACCAAAAACCCATCTGTTGCAACCCTAAGTTTATATCAAGAGGATTTAAAAAATACTTATAAAAGGGCAGGGGAAGATATTAAATACTGGCAGTCTAAAATAATAAGTGCTGAGGAAGATAAAATAGTGGCCATAAGTAGTCAATTACAAGAAAATAAAACTGTTTATATTTGTTTTCTAATTATGGGTATACTGCTATCTGTATTCTTTTATACTGGTGGTTTTTCTCGCATGAAAAAAGGCTTGATGGAGTTAGAAAAATCATTATCTACATTAAGTGAAGGTAATTTGCCAAAAAGAAGAACTACACCTGTAACTGAGCTAATGCCGTTAATAGATAAAGTTAATCTTATAGCAGATAATTTCCGAAAAATTCGTCATTTTGCCTTAGAAGTGGGCGAGGGAAAATTTGAAAATGATATCGATGTATTTAACAGACAGGGCGAAATAGGCGGATCGCTGGTAGAAATGACAGATAGGCTTCGAACCGTGGCTGAGATAGAGAAACAGCGTATTTGGATGAACGAAGGTTTTGCTAAATTTGGTGATTTGCTTAGAAAAAACTCTGACAATCTGAAGGAAATGGCTGATAAAGCTATTTCTCAACTGGTCAAATACATTAATCTAAATCAAGGAGCCTTATTCATAAATGAATCAGATAATGAAGGTGACTATCTTTACCTGGCCTCTTGTTATGCTTACAACCGCAAGAAGCACCACAATACCCGTATTAAGCCTGGCGAAGATTTAGTAGGTCAATGTTTCATTGAAAAAGATTCGATATTTTTAACAGATGTGCCTGAAAACTATATTAATATAACCAGTGGGCTGGGAGAAGCTACTGCCAGGAATATATTTATGGTTCCTTTAATATTTAATCAGCAGGTTTTTGGTGTATTGGAAGTTGCCTCTTTTAACATATTGGAGCCTTACGAAAAAGAATTTATCGAAAAAATAGCTGAGAATTTGGCTTCGGCTATTTCTATCGTGAAAAATAATGAAAATACTCGATTGCTTTTGGAGGAATCGCAAGACAGTGCCGAGCAGCTAAGGGCACAAGAAGAAGAGTTGCGTCAAAACATGGAAGAACTTGCAGCAACCCAAGAGGAAATGAGGAGAAATCAAAACGAACTAACCTACAATGAAGCCAAAACTCGTATGATTTATGAAAATGCTTTTGATGCAATTGTAACATTTAAAAAGGATGCTTCTATTGATATGTTCAACCCGGCAGCTGAGAAAATATTTGGGGTCTCTTCCAAAGACATTAATGGTCGCGATGTGCATAATATTTTGCACATGCCCGATTTTAATAAGAATGAAAGCATGATAAGCCAATACATTAATGGTAACTACGCCATAGGCAGCAAGCCTGTGATGATGCGCGCTAAACGGAAAGACGGAGATGTATTTCCCATTCGGGTGAAATTTGAACAGTCTACTATTGGCAAAGAGCAAGTTTTTATGATGTTCGTAGAAGATACGAGCAAAGAAGAGCTTACCCTTAAGCAATTAGAAGACAATAAAAAGCTGATACAAGAAAAAGAAGCCAACCTCAGAGCTTTGATCAATAATACACAAGACACCATCTTTGCTATTGATAAAAATTATTGTGTAACCGTGGCCAATGACGTAATCAAGAAAAAATACGCGGATACTAATATTGATCTAACGGAAGGCGCCAATATTTTGAAGCAGCTTTCTGAACAGCAAGCAGCGGAATGGAAAGTAAAATATGATCGTGCGCTGGCTGGTGAACAATTTTCTTACCTCGAAGAGCAAACAAATGGCGAAGAGGTTACCTATAGAGAAGTATACCTAAACCCGATAAAAGATCATAAAAATGAAACGATCGGCGTTTCCGTATTATCGAGAGATATCACCGAACACCTTAAAAAGTTCAATATAGATAAAAATGATGTCAAAAAAGGCGGCTCAAAAGCCTTGGCAGATATGATGTCCAAACCTGATGATTTAGAAGAAGTGACCAGTTTTATCAAAAAGCAAATTGAACAAAACGAAACGCTTTTAAACAAAATATCTCAATTTGAGAATGGAAATGGCCACATGAGCAATGGAAATAATAAATAGTATTAAATAATAGAAACATAAATACAATTTATTATTAACTAGTTGTCTCAAGTGTTTAAATAAAAGCAAGTTTATTACTTGCTTTTATTTTTTGGTGTA
>CAZQEZ010000132.1:6236-11870 GCA_964592475.1 uncultured Roseivirgaceae bacterium | reverse complement strand
TAATATTTTAATCCTTCATTTTATTTTGATACGCTAAGCCAAAGTTTCTAATGGGCTCCAATAAACACAGTGCATTAAATCCATTTTCAGTTAACTGATACTCAACCCTGGGAGGCACCTCATTATACACATTTTTAATTAAAATATCATTATCTACTAATATAGAAAGCTCTTGCGCCAGCATTTTTTCACTTATATCCGGCAATGCATTTTTAATTTCACCATATCTTTTCGATTGATTACCAATTGCATTAATAATAAGCAACCGCCATTTACCTCCTAGCATTTCCAGGGTAGTTCTAATCGGGCATCTGGCACTGATATATTCTTTTTGCTTCATACTTACTTAAAGGTAGGTGGATTTTTGTAATCCATGCACCTCAAAGCTACGTAGATTTGATATAAAAAATAAACAAGAAAATATGAAAACAATAGCATTATTTGGAGCAACAGGAAAAACCGGAAAAGAATTTTTAAATAAGGCACTTGCTGCCGGCTATACCATTAAAGCATTGGCCAGAAACCCGGATAAGCTTCCACCGCAATTAGAGAAATTACAGGTGATTAAAGGAGACGTACTAAATGCAAAAAATGTAGAGGAAACCATTGAAGGTACTGATATAGTTATTAGCTTGTTTGGTCATGTAAAAGGCTCGCCCGAATGGTTGCAGACTAATGGCACCAAAAACATTGTTGATTCAATGAAAAAGGTTGGGATAGAAAGAATTATCTCATTATCCGGCGGAGGACTCCCTTTTCCGGAAAAAGATAAGCCAAAGTTTCCTGATAAAATGATTCGATTGATTATGAAAATTGCTGTGCCCAAAATACTGAATGATGCAGTGAAACATCATGAGGTACTAGAGAACAGCGGCTTGAAATGGACAATTGTAAGAGGTCCCAGGTTAACAGAGGAGCCAGAAAAAGGAAATTATAGAGTAGGTTGGGTAGGTATAAATGCGAGCACCAAGATAGGCAGGGCAGACCTGGCAGATTTCCTCTTAAAACAAATAGAAAAAGAAGCGTTCAATTATCAGATGCCATTTGTTAGCTACTAAAGGCTAAAGAGTTTTAATGTATATTCAGCATTTATCATTAGCAAAAACTATAATTTAAAACACGTAATATTACATCTAATTATAAATGTTACTTATTTTAATAATTTAAGTATATTTTTATACACACTATAAGGCATACATAATTTATAAAAACATCTATCTTGAAATTATTACTGTTAATTAATGCTTACTAATAGTATTTTATTTTGAAATAGATGTTTGAACATGCATTTTTTTTGAAAATAATTAATATAATTTATAGATTTTAGGATAAAATTTAATACTTTTGATACACAATTTAGATGTTATACCCTAAGTCTAAGCCTGGGAAATATCCCGAAAGTTTATCATTTTATTAAAATTAAGAGCAGGATATTTCCTGCTCTTTTTATTTGAGCTTATCATATTTCATTTTGAACAAAGGGTTGCAAATAATCTGAAAGATTCTACTTCTTCGCACAAAAGAAGTACAACAAGGCGATATTATTTAAATTAAGGTATCATACCAGAAACAGTTCTCCCAATAAATTAAATGGCAATGATATTAGCATAATGGTGGGCTATCAGCTATAAGTAACTCATAGATTGAAGGTGCTTTTTTACATAATCATTCACTCCTTCTTCTAAACTTTGGAAAGGAAGATCATATCCTATCCTTCTTAATTTGTTCATTTTTGCTTCTGTAAAATATTGATATTTGTCCCTAATATCTTGAGGAATATCAATAAATTCAATTATCGGTTGGCGGTCCATGGCAGCAAAAGTAGCTAGTGTTAAATCCTGAAAAGTGCGTGCTTTGCCTGTACCTAAATTATATATACCCGAATTTTGCCGATGATGCATTAAAAAATAGCAAACCTCAACTACATCTTTCACATACACGAAATCTCTTAATTGCATTCCATCCTCAAAATCGGGATTGTGGGAACGAAAAAGCTTCATTTTACCGGTTTTCTCAATTTGATTATAGGCATGCCAGATGACGGATGCCATGCGTCCCTTGTGGTATTCATTGGGACCATACACGTTGAAAAATTTTAAACCAGCCCAAAAAAACGGCTTTTCCGGTTGGTTTACTGCCCAAATATCAAAATCATTTTTGGACTCTCCATAAGGGTTAAGTGGTTTTAGTTCTTTACATAATAGCTCCGAGTCGTCATATCCTTTTTCACCCATGCCATAAGTAGCCGCCGAAGAGGCATATATAAGCGGAATTTGGTACTGTATGCATTTTTGCCATAGCTGCTGACTGTAATGAAGGTTTAGCTTAAGAAAAATGTCCCAATCAAATTCTGTGGTATCCGTACGCGCTCCAATATGAAAGATGAATTCAATTTTATCACCTTTGGTATCTAACCAACTAAAAAACTGGTCTCTTTCTACTCGCTCTTGTATTTGCTTTCCTTCCAGATTTTTATTTTTTTCTTTATTGCTGAAATCGTCTACAGCCACGATATGATTAAAGTTTTGGCTGTTGAGTTTACTTATCAGGCAACTACCTATAAATCCTGCTGCTCCGGTTACTACTATCATTTATACCCCTATTTTAATTGGTTGGCAAAAATAATGGAAAAATAGATTGAGTTTATTTAATTACATTTTAAAAAAAAGACGAAATGGCAAATTTATCTTTAATTATATTTCGTTTAATCTTGAAAAAATCCAAAAACCTATCGACATTTAATTAAACATTTACCCTCTGGCGATACGCCTTTAATTCCTTCACTACACGGGGCGCCAACAACAGAGCTGCTATTAAATTGGGCAAAGCCATTAATCCATAAAATATGTCAGCAATACCTATCACTGCTCCTAAAGTAAGTACAGATCCTATAACAATTGAAAGACAATAGATCCATTCGTACAATCTACGCCATTTTTCTCCAAATAAAAAAACCACACATTTACCACCATAATAAGGAAAGGTAAACAATGAGGTGATCGAGAAAATTGAAACGCAAATAGTTAGCAAAATAACTCCCCAATTGCCGGGAATAGCTAATTGAAAAGCCTCAGCTGTAAGTCTAATACCATCGGCATCGCTACTTTGCCACACCCCGGTAACAATAATAGCCAAGGCCGTAAGCGTGCAAACAATGATAGTATCAATCAATGGCTCTACCATGGCTGCCATTCCCTCATGTACCGGTTCATTATTTTTAGCTTCGCCGTGGGCCATGGGCGAGGTACCTATACCCGCTTCATTGCTAAAGGCCGCCCTTCGAACGCCTATCAAAATTAAGGCTCCTACGGTACCGCCCAATACCGATTGCGCGGAAAATGCTTCATTAAATATTAGAACAAACGCTGGCAAAACCTGATCTGAAAATTTTATTAAAATAAATAGAACCACCACAAAATACAAAACCACCATTGCCGGCACCAGGTTTGAGGCCACATTAGCAATCCTTTTAATGCCGCCCAGAAGTACCACAATTACCAAAATCATAATCAAAATTCCGAGTACCAGGTAAATCCAATGAAACTTGTCCACTTGTAAATCCGGAATAATAGCAAAGCCAATAATTCTGGTCAATTGATTGGTTTGAAAAAAAGGTGCCAAGCCTATCATACCCGACAAAGCGAAAAATACAGCCATTGGTTTCCACTTGGTGCCCAAACCATTAACGATAAAATACATAGGCCCGCCCACTATTCTTCCGGAGGGTAGTATGCTTCGGTACATTACTGATAGCGTGCAGGTAAAGAATTTGGTATTCATGCCAATAATAGCGCTTATCCACATCCAAAACACCGCCCCCGGGCCACCTAAACTAATGGCTACTGCTACTCCACTTATATTTCCCATACCGATGGTAGACGCCAAGGCCGTAGAAACAGCTTGCCACTGACTTATATCCCCTTTACTATTCTGCAGGTTGTACTTTCCGGCTAATATCTTTAACGCTCTACCCAAATACTGTATGGGAACTCCTTTAGAATAAATAAAGAAAAAGATACCACTACCAGTAAGTAGCAAAACCAGGGGGGTGCCCCAAACCAGATTAGCGAAAGCACTTATAATTGTATTGATTTGCTCCATTTTATGAATTTGCAAAACAGCAAATATACTTGATTAAGGTGAGCTCTAAATTTTTTACCTCAAGTTTTGTACATCTAACCAAATTTTTTACGTCAAAACTGAGCCAAATCGGATCAAAAATCGGTATTGAAATATTAACAAGCGTATTTAATACTTACAATGTATAATTTCTCTCAAATTTTAGTTTTATGTTTGAAAATTAATGATAAAATTAGCATCTAAATTATGATTACAAATGATTATCAGACTATCAGGAAAAAAATTGCCAAATATATGAAGACAAAATACGTAATAGGTTTCATGATCATAGTTTCGATCATGTTAATGGAAGCTTGTTCGTCCGGAAAAAAGGCTTACGAGAGAGGGAATTATGTAGAAGCAGTTTCAAAAGCTGTTGATAGGCTACGCAGAAACCCTGATCACAGAAAGTCAAGAGAAGTTTTGAAAAAAGCTTACCCTCAGGCTATAAAATATTACAGAACCAAAGTAAGTAACATTAAAGCTTCTAACCAACCATTTAAAGATGGTCAGGTATTAGATATTTTTATCTTGCTCAATAGAATGTATGAAGATATTCAAAGAGCTCCCGGAGCGATAGCCGTAATACCTGACGCGAAAAATTTCTTCAATGAGGTCAAAACATATACCCCTTTGGCTGCCGAAGAGCGTTATCAGGCGGGTAGCCAGGCACTCGCGGCCAATAATCGTGCGGCGGGTATAGAAGCTTATGAGCATTTTAGCAAAGCGCAGGATATATCTCCGGGATATAAAAACGTGGCAGCAAAGCTAGACGAAGCATTAGACATGGCCACCCTTAGAGTAATGGTAAGACAACCATCTCCTCCCACGGTCAATTATCAATTAAGCATAGATTTCTTTCAGGATCAGGTATACGAGTACTTATTTCATTTTAGCGATAATAGATTTGTGAGATTTATACCTGAAAAAGATTTTGATAATATTGCTCCGCCTGATCAAATTTTGGAAATTATGTTTGATGATTTTGTAGTAGGCCAAACTAATAATTACAGAGAAACTAAAGAATATACGAAAGACAGTGTAGTAGTAGCTACTACTAAATCGAGAGAAGGCAACAAAAATGTTTACGGTACCGTAAAAGCTGATTTTACTGAAAACCGCAGAGAAGTAATAAGTAAAGGTTTACTCAGTATGCGTGTTATAGATGCTTATAACAACCAAATAATTATGCATGATAAGTTTCCGGGAGAATTTGTATGGGTATCTCGCTGGGCATCTTTTAATGGAGATGAAAGAGCTTTAAATAAAAAACAAATTGAAATTGCGCGACAAGAACCCGTGAGTCCACCACCACCGCAACAGCTTTTCATCGAGTTTTGCAAACCCATTTACAGTCAACTACAAAATAAAGTGCGGTCGTATTATCGAGGTGTTTAAGATATAATTAAACTATTTTCAGCGTAAGAATAAAGTTTTACTACTTTTCTATTAAAAAACCTTCGGAGACTATTGATCGAAGGTTTTTTATTTCATTCGTTTAAATTTTATTATTTT
>CAZQEZ010000132.1:0-6136 GCA_964592475.1 uncultured Roseivirgaceae bacterium | reverse complement strand
TACTTCAGGTATCAGATCTGCAATATCATATTTTGCAATATGCTCAAGTTTCTCGTCATCCAGCCTTGCATATCTTTGAGCAATTTCATCAAGATTGTAAATCATAAAATGTTCATTAAAAAAATAACTCCAAGTAAAACTATCAAAAAGACGACTAATTTTACCAGTATATTCATCTTCTTATTTCTAAGACGGCTATCCTTTTTATAATTAACAATTTCTTGAAAATTAATAAAATCATCTCTTTTATAATTAGGCTTAATCGGACTATAAGGATTGTCTTCTTGTTTTATTCTTTTTTTTCTAAGCTTCAGGTTTTGAGCATTATTATCATGAGCCCTCCGAGAAAATCCTATTCCACCTGTCATGCTTTTTTATTTAAAGTTATTAATTTTTACAATATCCTGCAAATTCTTAACACTAAGCAGCCTTTGACATAAGTAAATTACAAATAAAGCAAGCCAGCAAATTATAGGCTAATGTTGAATTTTTTATATATTTGAATATGAATAATTTAATTACTATCATTTTAATCGTGCTGTGGATAGCAGCTCTATTGGCCTTGATTTTTTCCTTCAAATCGTCTGATGGTGGAATTTTTTATCAATATCGTTATTATCTCATTATCGTGTTTATATTTTTTACAGCTTATCTGTTAAGAATTTATCGTAAAGCTGTACTAAAAAAATAAAAATAACTTTACAACCTTTTCTTTACTTTGGCAATCTTATAAAAAAAGCAACCATTATAACCATTTGAAAAACATGAAAAAGCTTTTAATAACTGCGCTATTTGTTTTATCAGGATCCCTCTTTAGTATTTTTTGGCAATCATGTTCCGATCCTTGTGGAGTAGATGGACCAATTTATTTTAAAGCATCTAATTTCAATATTAATAAAGCAAAAATATCAGATGTTGAAACTCTGGATGCCAACGAAGTTCAATATTATAAATATGAAATTAATCTCAACAATGAAATAGTTGACTATGATAGCGTGGCATTGCTGCTAACTTATGAAGTCAATAATATTGCACAAACTCCATTTTCTACTTCTGCAGCATACGCTTGTTCGCCGGCAACACTCTATCCCCAAATTGTGGAATGCAATATAACTGCCAATAAAAGTTACGGCGGCAAAGCAGCAGGAAGTAATCTGAATGAATTTTTCCAGGCACATCCCTACCTGCAAAAAAATGGAATTACTTTATCTAATCTCGGTGAGAATGAAATTAATCTTAGCGGTCAACAGCTAATGATCACTCTAAATACCCCGCCTGATGATGAAGACAACTACAATTTTACCTTCCAACTTACTTTTGAAAACGAGGAAACGATAGAAATAACCGTGGAAGACGTTAAAATAAAACCCTGATAAATTGGAGAATACTACCATAAAGCCGGCCACCACAAATGATATAAAAAAGCTAAATACGCTGTGTTTAGCCTCCAAATCACACTGGAACTACCCTGCTGATTGGATAGAGTATTGGAAAGAGGAATTAACGCTAAGCGTGGAAGATTTTATGTTACATAGCATTTTCAAAATTTGTAATGATAATGAAATAGTAGGTTTTTGCGCCATAGAAGAGAAATCGAATGAATATGAAATACATCATTTTTGGGTTAAACCTAAAGCCATGGGTAATGGCTACGGCAAAAAATTATTAAGTTATATTTTAGAAAGTGTGGTAGCGCATAATAAGCCACTCCTTGTTGTTTCAGATCCTAATGCCGAAGCATTTTACAAAAAATTTGGTTTTGCTACCATCGATTATCGAGAAAGTAAGCCTAAAGGCAGATTACTGCCAATTATGAGGTATAGACGATAGTTTCATAAAAGCACCTCTCCTACTTCATAAACTCCACTGGCATTGCAAGCGAAAATCTTAGTTGCTTGCTTTAATACTTCTGGTTCAAAAAATCCCGTCACCACAGTTTTCTTATCACGATTCCAGGTTTCAAATAGGTGATCAAGCATTACCCCGGCTATGCATCCGGTTTCAATAGCGGGAGTATAAAATATATCGTTACTTTGCCAGTAAATATTTTTATCAATTGTTTCTGAAATATGTCCATTTGAATCCAAAATTATCAGATCATCCATTCTGCTTTCCTTCTTTTCAATTCCGGCCAATACATATTTCAAACTATTGCTTTTATAAGGAGAGTACGGTTGATAATGATTGCTGATTGACTGGCAAATCCCTATCTTTTTTAATTTTTTATCCTTTTCTTTATATTGTCTGCATTTTAATAATAAGTTAACTTGTTTTTCTAATGGCGTGTATAAGCCCCCTGGCCTTCGCCAAACCATCACGTTGGCAACCATAGTTGAGGTCCGGTTAATTTGCCCAAGTTTGGCAATACATTCTTCAAAATAACTAACTGAGAAATAAGAAGGCACTTCCATATGTAAAGTTTGCATTCCTTTTATTAATCGGTTTAGATGTTTACCCAGTAATTCACCAATACCATCTTTGATGATGATGGTTTCAAATAATCCATCGCCATACTGTAACCCTCTATCATTTAAAGGAAGCATTAATTCCTCAACTACTATGTCATTAAATAGAGCCTTCATACAATTATTCTACCACTCATAAACATTTATTTTACCGCTATTGCAATTATAGCTAATATTACCTCGTAATTTAAATTGCATGGCAGAAAGAAGTAGCATTTTTGATATGATAGGACCGATAATGATAGGCCCGTCCAGTTCGCATACCGCAGGTGTAGTAAGAATAGGAAGGGTGGCAATTCGGATTTTAGGTGCCAAACCAGAGCAGGCTATCATAACTTTTTACAATAGCTTTGCCAGAACTTACCAAGGCCATGGCAGCGACAGGGCTATTTTGGCCGGACTTATGGATTTTGCTACTGACGATCGCCGTATTAAAGATGCATTTGATTTTACAGAAAGCAACAATTTGATCTATGAATTTAAAGCAGTTGCCAACGCATCTACCATGCATCCCAATACTGTTAAGTTACAACTTAAAACCGGAGAAAAACAGGTAGTGGTAGTTGGGGAAAGTCTTGGTGGGGGCATGATCAACATAATAGAAGTGAATGGCTTTACCGCGAATTTTAATGCCAACCTGCATACATTAATTATTACAGCAGACGATACTAAAGGCAGTGTTGCATTTATCGCAGACATTTTATCTCATGAAGATTGTAACATTGCTACCATGTCAGTATCG
Source organism: uncultured Roseivirgaceae bacterium (assembly GCA_964592475.1). Lineage (GTDB taxonomy): Bacteria > Bacteroidota > Bacteroidia > Cytophagales > Cyclobacteriaceae > CAZQEZ01. The sequence goes on along the minus strand of CAZQEZ010000132.1, from coordinate 2,929 downwards.
AGAAAAGCAAAAAATGATGAGGCATGCCAGGTCATTGAAATGGATTCTGAGTTAAAGCCCATCAGCCTGGAATACATGCGCAGCTTACATTGGGTACACGAAGTAATTTATATACCAAATATTGATTTATAAACATGAAAGTAAAAACAATAACCATTTTTTTAGTCGGTATAATTATTTGCCATTTCAGTTGGGCTCAAGATACTGAGAACTGGACACTGGAGGAATGCATAGATTATGCCATGGAAAACAACCTGGATATTCAGGAAACCGAACTACAAGTAAATACTAGCCGGGTTAATTTGAGAGAATCAAATTTTCAGCGCTATCCGACTTTGAATGCCGGAGGACAATATTTAAATCGATGGGGTAGGTCGATTGACCCTACAACTAATAATTTTACTACTGAAAGGATTTCGAGTAACGGAGTTAGCTTTAGAAGTTCCGTTCCGGTATTCAATGGATTTCAAATAAATAACTCTATAAAACAAAGGCAGGCAGACTTACAAGCAGATCGCTATGCATTGGAAGACATGGAAAATAACGTAAAATTGGATATTGTAAGTGCCTATATGGATGTGATCTTCAACCATGCCTTAGTAGAAAATGCTGAAAGCCAGGTAAAAACTACAAGGGCTCAACTGGAACTCACTGAGAAACAGGTTGCTGCCGGAGCATTACCAATAGCTAACCAGTACGAGGTGTCTTCTCAATTGGCCGGCGATCAGGTAAATTTAGTTACCGCGCGCAACGATTATCAATTGGCTTTATTAAACTTGAAACAACTGCTGCAAATACCCGCCAGTGAAGAGTTTTCAGTTGTGGAACCTGAGATTGAAGTTGAAGATTATAATATTTCAGAATATACTGTAAACGATGTTTATCAAACCGCGGAAGCAACACAACCAGTAGTGAAGAGTGCTGAATTAAATCAAGAAAGTGCTATGTATGGAGTAAAAGTTGCTAAAGGTGCTTATTACCCCAGTATAACAGCCAATGCAGATATTTTTACTAATTATTCTGATATAGCAACAGATTTTACAAATCCTTTATCGGATTATACATTGTTTGAACAATACGATGACAATCTGAGCCAGTCTTTATCTCTTAATGTAAATATTCCGATATTTAATAATTTAAATGCTCGTTCTAATGTGCAACGAGCAAAAATACAAAAAGACAGGAGCAGGATTGCCTATGAGCGCACCTTAAATCAACTAAGACAAACTATTGAGCGCGCCTACAACGACGCCACTGCTGCATCGGAAACTCATGAATCAGCTAAGCTGCAAGTAAAAGCGCTTGAAGAAACTTTTAGGGCTATTGAAAAAAGATACAATGCCGGTGCGGTAAATTATATAGACTTACAACTAGCCTCTAATAATTTGTTTCAAGCACGCACACAATTATTGAGAGCAAAATACGACTACTTATTCAGAATTAAAGTATTAGATTTTTATTTAGGGGACCCTATAACGTTTGAAAATTAATAATCATGGCAAAAAGAAGAAAAAAAAGTTCTAGTAAGCTTATTTGGTTCCTGGTAGGAGCCGTAGTAATTCTAATTGTATTTTTGATGGTGGCAAAATCGGCCGGATGGATAGGCAGACCGCCAGAAATATCAGTAGAAGTTGCCACCGCTAAAACAGGAAAAATAATTGAAAGAGTAAGTGCCTCAGGTATGGTACAGCCCGTTACAGAAGTGACCATTAGTCCTGATGTACCAGGAGAAATCATTGATATTTTTATTGAAGAAGGCGATTCGGTAGCTATTGGGGAAATGCTCATAAAATTGAGACCGGATAACCTGGAATCTGCATTGGAACGTTCGCAAGCTGCTCTTAATCAACAAAGAGCCAATTTGGCACAAGCAGAAGCCGCGTTGGCCTCAGCCAAAGCACAAAAATTAAGAGCCGAACAAGATTATGAAAGAAACAAACAATTATTTGAAGACGATGTGATTTCCGAAGCAGATTGGCAAGTGGCTCAGGCAAATTATGAAATAGCTAAAAATGATTTGACAGCTGCAGAAAAAAATGTGGATGCGGCCCGTTACATTGTAAGAAGCGCCGTAGCATCAGTTAGAGAAGCTAAAGAAAATTTGGGCTTTACTAATGTAAGAGCACCCATGGGGGGGATTGTTTCAAAACTCAGCGTAGAAGAAGGTGAAAGAGTAGTAGGAACCAGTCAAATGGCAGGTACTGAAATGCTACGTATTGCTGATCTTACTAATATGGAAGTAAGAGTAGATGTAAATGAAAATGACATCATAAGAGTGGAACTAGGTGATACTGCCGTTATTGATGTAGATAGCTATACTTATTTGGATAAAGAATTTAAAGGAGTGGTTACGCAAATAGCCAATACTGCCAATGAAAAAGCTTCACCTGATGCAGTTACTGAATTTGAGGTAAGAATAAAAATTCTTAATGAATCATATGCAGACCTTTTAAAGAATAAAAATATGGTATCTCCTTTCCGGCCGGGTATGACTGCTAGCGTGGAAATTATAACAGAAGAAAAACAAAACATTATTACCGTTCCACTAGCCTCTGTAACTACTCGTAAGCCTAAAAAGGATAAAGAAAATAGCGAATCAGACGAATCAGGAAATGAAGAAAATAATCAAGCAGATTATTCTACTGAAGAAGAAGATGTGGAGCAAATTGAGGTAGTATTTGTAAATGACAATGGAAAAGCAAAAATGATACCGGTAAAAACCGGCATAAGCGATTATGAAAACATTGAAATTACAAGTGGTCTTTCAAAGGGAGCTGAAGTTGTTTCAGGACCATTTTCTGCAGTATCTAAGCGATTGGAAGATGGTGACCTGATCAATGTGACTTCCGATAAAAAAAATAAAAAGAGCGGAAATAAAGAATAAAATATAAAGCATAATAAATTTACTTGAAAATGTCGAAAACTCCTC
>CAZQEZ010000131.1:0-11870 GCA_964592475.1 uncultured Roseivirgaceae bacterium | reverse complement strand
TATGGATTTAGGTGCTCAACCTTTAGAAAATAATTCTGATTATTTGGCTAAAAATACCGGCGCTAGTTATGGATATTTGAGCCGGATATTTTCTCAACAAGAAGGAATCACTATTGAAAAATATTTGATCAAACTTAAAATTGAAAAAGCAAAGGAACTATTGAAATATGAAGACATGAATAGTGAGGAAATTGCTTATCAACTAAACTATAGCAGTTTAGCTCATTTGAGTAAGCAATTTAAAGAAGTTACTGGCTACACTATTACTGATTTTAAAAAGATGCTAAAGCCATAACTTATTCTTGTCTTTCCCATACTCCTAAGTCTGGTTGTTGCTGCCTGGCATTACCGCCAATATCCAATGGTATGGAATATACCTCAGCAGCTACATTATGAGCTGGTGATAACGTATCCAATTTATAATTGTAATCTGCAGGGTTAATAAAGAAAGGATTTTTATTTAAAATATTTTGATTAATGGCCAAATCTTGATTGCTTGTTTTTAACAAATTATTGGCTATAGACAAAACTAATCTACTCCCTCCTATAAAATTTAAAAATATTTCCTCTTCCTGATCGCCATATATTATGCTATTGTATAAATCAATTCTAAAGTCATTTATTAAATCGCCATCGATATGGTTGGAAAATATTGAGATGGGTGTTTGTCTGATGTAGCTTCGGGAAAAATTGGCCCAGGTGCAATGGGTGAAATAGTAATATCCTCCGGCATATAATGCTATATTGCCGCCCGCGCAATGATTGATTAACAAGTTTTCAGCATAAATATCTGAAGTAAATGCAATTATTCCATGGCCAAGCATATTTTCAATTATCACATTTTTGAGCACCAGATCAGGTATTGTATCAGCATCAGGAGTACCCAGGTATATACCATTTACGGCATTTCTAATTTGTACATTTTCAAAATTATTTTCTTTGCTTGTTCTTAAAAAAAACAAGCCTTGCCATTGGCCAAAGGCATTGGTTAGATCAAGCCTCGAACTGGTAAAAACTACTGGCTCTTCAATGGTTCCGTTTATTTGCAAACTTCCCCCTACAAGTAAGGTGCTGTTCGGGTTGGCATAAATTTTTGTTCCTTTTTCAATCGTTAGCGTGAAAGAAGAATCCAGCAATACGGAATCTAGCAACAAAATGGGTTTTTCTGAAGTCCAAGTAGTATCTCTGGAAATTATCTGCTTGTTTATAAAAAAAACATCCTGACCCCACGCTACCATTTTTACTGTTTGCTGATTTCCATTGGTAATGAAGATGATTTCGTCTTCTACCAGGATTGGGGAATTTTGATTGTTAGGTTCAACGCGGGCTTCTGCCAGTAGCAGTAGGCTATCACCTCCCAGCAGCAATTCATCTTGAAAAAAAGTGCCAGTTTTACCATTAACTATAATAGAAAATGGCGAATTACTGCCGCCAGCCAATTGTATTTGTTCAATTATAACCGCTTTTGGGGCGGGGTTTCGTACTCTAATCCTGCGTGTAATGCTGGCAACATTAGAAAAAATGGTATCAAATACTATGGAATCATTAGAAAATGAAAGAGATACCCGTTCATTCGTAATTTGTTCTTCATCTAGCTGGCAAGCACCTAAGGTAAATAATACCAGTGTAAAAAGATAAATAGCAAAACGCAAATTATTCCAGGCCCCCGTCTTTAAGTTTTTCTGCATTTTCTGCTATCCGAAGTTGCTCAATAAATTCCCCTATCTCACCATCCATTACTACCGGCAAGTTATAAACGCTGTGATTGACGCGATGATCAGTTACACGCCCTTGCGGATAGTTGTAGGTTCTTATTTTGTCACTTCTATCGCCACTACCTACCATTGATTTACGCTGGGCGCCTACTTCTTCATTATGCTTTTTCATTTCAATTTCATAGATACGACTTCGCAAAACTTTCAGCGCTTTTTCGAAATTTTTTATCTGCGACTTTTCATCTTGACATGACACCACGATTCCGGTAGGCTCATGAGTTAGCCGAATGGCAGAATAAGTTGTGTTTACCGATTGTCCTCCTGGCCCTGATGAGCAAAAGGTATCTTTACGAACTTCATTCATATTAATTTCAACCTCCACTTCCTCCGCTTCCGGCAATACTGCTACCGATGCTGCAGATGTATGAACACGACCCTGTGTTTCAGTTGCTGGTACTCGCTGCACCCGATGCACGCCTGATTCAAACTTCATTTTTCCGTATACATCTTCACCCGAAATTGTGCTTATTATTTCTTTGTAGCCTCCTGCAGTTCCTTCCGTAAGGTCTAGCACATTCAGTTTCCAGTTTAGCGATTCAGCATATCGCTGGTACATCCTGAATAAATCGCCAGCAAAAATCGCTGCTTCGTCACCACCGGTACCGGCTCTTATTTCTAATATTACATTCTTACTATCATTCGGATCTTTAGGGATAAGCATTGTCTTCAACTCCTCTTCCATCAGTTCTTGCTTATCACTAAGCTCTTCCAGCTCCATTTTAGCCATTTCTCTAAATTCCGGATCCTTCTCCGTGTTTAGCATGTTTTTGGCATTTTGTATATTGGACGTCACATTTTTGTATTCATCGTATTTGGCCACTATTTTTTCCAGGTCTTTGTATTCTTTGCTCAATTTGCTAAACCTTCTCATGTCATTCATGATGTCAGGAGCTACAATTAATTCTCCTACTTCGGCAAATCGTTGTTTTATCGCATCTAATTTATCTAACATATATTTCTATTTTATGCAAAAATAACAAATGTCTTCTAATGTTTAACAGTAACTAAAGGTTCTCGTTACCAACAAGTTCATAAAGCTAATCATTGTATTACAAATGTATTTTTTGAGTGGAATTTGTAAATTTTCCCATTTAATAAGCTAATATATTTGTAATTCAATATCATCCATTGATATACAAAATAATAGGTATTTATAATTTGTTGATAAAACTAACTAACAAATGAAGAAAAGAATAATAATTTCAGTTACGGCATTACTACTCTTAATCTCCAACTTCAGCTTAGCACAAAATTACAAATTTCACTCAGTGTTTATTTATAATTTCACTAAGTATATTCAATGGCCTGCAAGCTATCAAAATGGCGATTTTGTAATCGCTGTTTTAGGTAACTCAGGGGTCACTGCCAATCTTGAAAAAATGGCATCAGTAAAATCTGTAGGAAACCAAAAAATTGTAGTAAAGCAAGTTAACAGTGTTGCTGAAGCAGGTAAATGCCATATAATATTTGTTCCTAATAGCAAAAGCGGCAACTTAGATGCTGTGCTAACTAGCTATGGTAATAAGCCTACACTGGTAATTACTGAAAGAGCAGGTCTAGCAAAAAAAGGCAGTGGTATAAATTTTATATTGCAAGCTGGAAAATGGAAATTTGAATTGAATAAACCTGCTATTGAATCGTCTAACCTAAGGGTTTCTAACGAATTGGCTAAGTTGGCAATTGTTATTTAATGTAATGATTAATTAAAAAATGCTCGTATTGAGACACTTATCTTTAAAAAATAATTAAAAAAGACTTACAAGTCATGAAAAAATTCAAGCTCACTATTGGCAATAAAATATTAATGGGATTCATGGGTCTCATTATTATTTTTGTTTCCTACGTTATTTTTAGCGTTTATATTAATAATAAAAACAACCAAAAAATCAATGAGTCTTCCAATATTACTAAACCTTCGGCAGACTTGATGAAAGATTTTAAGCATATGATCGTGCGTTCGCAAATGCTTATAACCAATTGGGTGTATCTGCCAAAAAATAATGAAGATAAGCAACAACTTGAAAATCTACATGACTACGATTACCCGGAGCTTAAAGATGAATTGTCCTCATTGATGAAAGTGTGGCACGATAAACAAAGCAAAAAGAAAGTAGATTCTATATTTACGCAATTTGAAGCACTGCTACAGGTGCAGCAAGAGCAAATAATGTCGCAGCTAAAAACATTTGATGATTACGAAGATCCGATGATCAAGTTTATGGCTGATGGAGTGATTGAAGATGAAATAGTACCAAAATCGAATGTTATAATTAACCAGCTGGAAGAAGTAATACAAAATAAAAATCAAGAAGCTAAAACGATAGAAGCTGATGTAATTCAATATTCTAATCAATTGAAAAGCATGACCATCTTTTTGGGAATCTTTATTTCAATCGTGGGGCTGGCATTAGCTTACTACATGGCTCGTTCTATTACCAAGCCTATTAATTATTTAAAAAATATAATCAGAAAACTTGCTAATGGAGAACTTCCGGATCAAGGACAAAAGAAATTTGCAAAAGACGAAATTGGCCAAATGGCAGAAGCAGTAAACAAATTAGTTGCCGGCTTACGCTCTACTTCTTTATTTGCTGAAAAAATAGGAAATGGAAATTATAAATCTGAATATCAACCATTGAGTAAGCATGATGTATTAGGAAATGCCTTAATTGAAATGCGCAACAACTTGAAAAAAGTTTCAGAAGAAGATAAACGTCGTAACTGGGCAACTGAAGGCTTAGCAAAATTTGGTGAAATATTGCGCAAAAACAATGACAACATTGAAAAGCTCTCAGATGAAATTATTTCCAATCTGATAAGGTATCTTGAAGCCAACCAGGGAGGCCTTTATATTTTAAATAATAATGAAGGAGAAGAGCCATATCTTAATCTAAGTGCATGTTACGCCTGGGATAAAAAGAAATATCTGGAACAAAAAATACTTGAAGGAGAGGGCCTTACCGGTCAGTGCTGGAGCGAAAAAGACACTATTTATCTTACCGAGATTCCCCAGGGATACATCATGATTACTTCTGGCTTGGGCGAAGCATTACCTAATAGTTTGCTTATTGTCCCCCTCAAAGTAAATGATGAGGTATACGGAGTTATTGAAATTGCCTCTTTCAATGAATTCAGCGAATATGAAATTGAATTTATAGAAAAAATTGCAGAAAGTATTGCTTCTACCATTTCCTCAGTAAAAATAAATCAAACTACTCAAAAACTGCTGGAAGAATCTACCGAGCTTACCGAGCAAATGCGTGCACAGGAAGAAGAAATGCGACAAAATATGGAAGAACTTCAGGCCACGCAAGAAGAGATGCAGAGAGCCAATCGAGAAAGAGAAGCAAAAGAACGAATAGTAGAAAATACTAATTTATTGTTTGAACTTGATGAAGAATTCAAAATTGTGAATATCAACAACATGGTAAATACATTGCTTCGTTATGATCTTAATGAAGTTAAGGGTCAACCATTTCATAATCTACTGGACAATAAATTGAATATGGAAATGATGGCCCAAAAAATAGGTGATGGAAACACCTGGTCGGGTACTTTGCAAATCAATAGCAAATATGGTGACAAAACCATGGTAAAAGTTGCTGCAGGTCGAATTCCAGATATCATGAACAACAAGAATAAATATTTGTTATTTGCTTCAGATATATCTAATGTTGCAGTATAACAAATTCTTTTATTTTATGTATAAAATATGCTTGTTCGGATTAATTATAGGCTTAGCTTTTACAGCCTGTAATCCACCAAAAACTGAAAGGTCAAATGCCTTAAGAGAAGAGATTGAAAGTAGAGAGATCAAAAAAATTCCTGAAGGTGAAGTTATAGCTTCAGCAGCGAAATGGGGAGAGTCTCTGGCAAAACAAACACAACAATTATTAGGCTCGAATTTGAAAAAAGCGTTAAAGGAAGCCGGACCTAAAGGAGCAATTGAATTTTGCAATATTCAGGCTTATCCTTTAGTTGATTCGGTGCAGCAAAACCGGGATATTGTAATCAGAAGAACTTCTTTAAAAACCAGAAACCAGGAAAATAATCCTTCAGCAATTGAAAAAAGGATATTAGAAGCATATCATTATAACCAGGAAAGCGATCAACCTCTTACTGACAATGTGCAGCAACTTGAAAACAACTACCTTTTATATACAAAGCCGATAATAATTAATAATTCACTTTGTTTGAATTGCCATGGAAAAGTTGGAAAAAATGTTACCGAAGAAACTTACACGTTAATAAAGGAATTGTACCCGGTTGACTCAGCCACTGGGTTTGAATTAGGCGACCTAAGAGGTATGTGGAGCATTAAAATGGCTAGTAAAGAAATTGTAAAGCAGCTCTAGTCTTCTGCTTTACAAGCACCTTTGCTATACTGAGTTACTCCTGCTTTTTCCGCTTCACAGCTGTTTGAATAGGTTTCTCCATCGCAACTACACACTGGCTCAAAAACTTGAGCACACAGTATGTTCGGATTTATTTTTGACTTGTCAATACAATCATTACTTTCGCAACCTGTAAAAGCCATAGTAATTAATAATAATTCTTTCATACCAAATTAAATAAAGAAACCGGAAGTATGTTTAAAGGCTAAAACTCAAATGAACGCCAATCAATCGCTTCATCTACCACATCTTGATGTAACCCCTGCAATTTTGCCTTCATTGCTTCATATTTTTCCGGATTTTCTTCTGATAAATCATTTTGCTGTCCCGGATCTTTTCGCAGGTTATAAAGCCTGAAATTAGTTAAACTTGTTTCTTTTACCATCCCTATCCATTCTTCCTGAAACATGTTATCAGTAGGTATATCCATTACCGGGTCAGCCACCATATTCCAATCTCCATCGCGAATAGCCACAGCTGGCCTGGAGGGGCTATAAAACCAATACAAAGGCTTTTCTCTTTCCAACCGTTTACCATTGAATAGCGTCACCAGGCTTTTGCCATCAATAGTTTTGTTCGGTAATGCAGCACCAGTAATTTCTGCTATTGTTGGTAAAATATCTACTACGCCCGCGGGGGTTATTTCTTGAGACCCCGGAGTAATTTTGCCAGGCCATTTAATAATACCTGGTACTCGAATACCTCCCTCCCACAATTTAGTTTTTCCCGCTTTAAAGGGTCCATTACTATCCCATCGATAGCTGCCATTATCTGACATAAACACAATAAAAGTATTTTCAGAAGCACCTATTTCTTCAAGCTTCTTAAGCAAGTGACCCACGGCTATATCCATATTTTCAATGCTGCCATAGTAAGCTGGCAAATTGGTGTTTTTGTGTTTGTTGTTTAGCACTTCCGGTGCAGCTACCGGATGATGAGGCTCGTGAAACCATATATTAAGAAAAAAGGGATCATCAGGGTTACGATGGTTATCTAGCCAACTAGCAGCTTCCTCTACTACAATATGGCTTGAATATCCATCTATAGCACCAACCTGATTTCCATTTCGTACAAAATTGCCTGGATTATGATGTGATGGCTTGGCATTATTAATAGTAGCAAACCAATAATCAAAACCTTGATCTGCTGGCGTAGGACGAGGACCCGATCCTTTTACTAAATCAAAACTTAAGTGCCATTTGCCAATGTGTGCAGTGGCATAACCCTGCCTTTTTAGTAGTTCGGCAATAGTCACTTCATCTCGATGTAAATGCATTTTATGAGGAGCTCTTTCGGAGACCCAACTGTATATGCCAGCCCTTACCGAAAATCGCCCGGTAAGCAAGCTGGCTCGGGAAGGAGAACAAACAGCCGAACCCGCGTAAAAGTCAGTGAATTTCATGCCTTCCGAGGCTAATTTATCCAATACCGGTGTGTCATTTTCATTACTGCCATAGCAACTCAGGTCGGCAAAGCCCATATCATCTGCAAATAGAATTACAATATTTGGGCGTTGATTTTGAGCAATCGCTAATGAGGGTAAAAGCAGTAGTAATAAGCAAAAAAATCTTAAATTCATGTTCATAATTAAAGGGATTAGTAGAATGATGCTAAAAAAATGATTCTGTTTAATACTTATCAATTTCCATTTTTTAAAGTTAAGAAATAAAAACGCAATTAAAAAAAGTTAATAACATGAGATTTTTTGAAAAAGGAGGGCAAAAAATGCCAACCCTCGGATACGGAACTTTTAGGCTACCAGGTGAAGCATGTATAAAAGGTGTACAACTTGCAATTGAAACCGGCTACCGTCACATTGATACAGCCCGCATGTACAACAATGAAAAAGAAGTAGGAAAGGGAATAAAAAACTCTGGAATAGATAGGGACGGTCTTTTTGTCACAAGTAAGATTCCACCGGATAATTTATCTCCTGAACAAATAAGGCAAGAAACTGAAAACAGTCTACGCGATTTAGATATGGAATATGTGAATCTGATGCTGATCCATTGGCCTAATTTCGACATACCTCTGGAAAAATCATTAGAAATTTTCTTTAAGCTAAAAGATGAAGGTAAAATAAAAGCAGTAGGAGTTAGTAATTTTACTATTGAACTTACGCGCAAAGCGGCTCAAATAGGCGAAATATTTACTAATCAAGTAGAATACCATCCTATGCTTGATCAGCAAAAACTATTAAATGTAACCAGAGAATTGGGTATACTGCTTACGGCTTATAGCCCTATATCACGTGGAGAAGTGAATGATCATGAAACAATAAAGCAAATAGCAGAAAAGTATAATAAATTACCCACCCAGATAACACTGCGTTGGCTGATACAACAGGATAAAGTGGCTGCCATACCCAAAGCCGCTAAAGAAGATCACATTAAAAGCAATTTTGAAATTTTTGACTTTGAACTTACAGAAGCGGAAATGCAACAAATGGATGATGTGCGTGGTGACCACCGACTAGTAGACCCTGCCTGGGCTCCTGACTGGGATTGATTTCAGGAATGAGGGGATGAGTGATAATAGAGGATGAGTGCTTTTTGGCGGATATTTTTATTTCAGTATCTTTAGCATTTGCTTAAATTATGAAATAAAACATATAAGATACGCTTATGAAACTACTTTTTATCCTCTTATTTTCATTCTTTTCTGTATTAACTTTTGCACAGGATCGGATCACAGGCAAAAATTTTACCACTCGCTCCGAGGTGATCGCCCGCAATGGCATGGTGGCTACCAGTCAGCCGTTGGCTACCCAGGTAGGGATAAAAATACTGCAAAATGGTGGCAATGCCATTGATGCCGCCATTGCAGCCAATGCCATGCTGGGACTGGTAGAGCCAACCGGAAGTGGCATTGGTGGTGATTTATTTGCCATTATCTGGGATGCCAAAACCAAACAATTGTATGGATTAAATGCCAGTGGTCGTTCACCACAAAACCTGAATCTTTCTTACTTCAAGGACAAAAAGATGGAAAGTATTCCTGCTTATGGACCGTTGCCGGTTTCCGTTCCCGGTTGCGTGGATGGCTGGTTTGAAATGCATAAAAAATTTGGCAGCAAACCCATGAATGAAATATTGGCTCCGGCAATTCAATATGCACGTGAAGGTTTTCCGGTCTCGGAATTAATTGCCTTTTACACGCGGTTGAGCTCCCGTAGGTTTCAGCAATATCCTAATTTTTCAGAAGTGTATATGCCAAATGGCGACACCCCAGCCAAAGGCGAAGTATTTAAAAATCCTCAATTGGCCAATACCTATGAAAAAATTGCCTATCAGGGAAAGGATGCCTTTTACAAAGGTGAAATTGCTGCTACCATAGCCGGTTTCATCCGGGAGCAAGGCGGCTTTTTAAATGAAGATGATTTGGCAAGTCACACGAGTGAATGGGTGGAACCGGTTTCCAGCAACTATCGCGGTTACGATGTGTGGGAATTGCCTCCTAACGGACAAGGTATAGCGGCTTTACAAATGCTTAATATCCTGGAGCAATATGATCTAAGATCTATGGGATTTGGCAGTGCCGATTACGTTCATCTTTTTACCGAAGCGAAAAAACTAGCGTACGAGGACCGGGCCAAATACTATGCGGATATGGATTTTGCCAAAGTACCGGTAGAAAAACTCATCTCCAAAGAATACGCCCTGGAAAGAGCCAAATTAATTGACCCGGATCGTGCTGCACGTTCTTTTGATACGGGCGAACTTGAAACCGGCAATACCATTTATATGACCGTTGCTGACAAAGATGGCAATATGGTTTCATTGATTCAAAGTAACTACCGGGGCATGGGATCGGGCATGGTGCCTCCGGGTCTGGGCTTTATGCTGCAGGACAGGGGAGAACTTTTTTCATTGCAAGAAGGCCATGCCAACGTGTATGCACCTGGCAAGCGTCCATTCCATACAATTATTCCCGGCTTTGTAACTAAAGACGGAAAACCGTTCATGAGCTTTGGGGTAATGGGAGGAGCTATGCAACCTCAGGGACACGCACAAATAATAGTGAACATGGTCGATTTTGGTATGAACTTGCAGGAAGCCGGAGATGCACCCCGTATTCAACACCATGGCTCATCGGAGCCTACCGGCGAAAAAATGACCGATGGTGGATATGTAACCCTGGAAAGTGGCTATGAATATGGTGTAATAAGGGAATTGATATTGAAAGGCCATGACTTGCGCTGGGATGTGGGTGGCTATGGAGGATACCAGGCTATCATGTATGATGCAGAAAATCAGGTTTACTATGGTGCCTCCGAAAGCAGAAAAGACGGGCAGGCAGCCGGTTATTGATTGGCAAAAGGAAACTAACATTAGCAAGTTTTCTACACAGGTAACTTTTGGCTCAATAGTATATCAAAATAGGAAAGTAGTATTTTTAATTTTATTTGACTAAAACAACTACTATGATAAGAATACTACTTTTTTTTCCTTGATTTATTTTACTTCACTAGAAGCTTTTTCCCAAACTTCTTTCTGCGACACTGAAACAGGACCATCATTCAATGAGCAAATTGAGCAACTTCTATTTGAAAATCGCAATGCCCGAAAACTCTCATTAAATGAACAGATTGATGTACCTATTACTTTTCACATTGAAAAAGCAGGTGGTAATCCGGTAATTTCCGAATCAAAAATCTCATCAGCATTAGCTACTGTCAATAGTTGGTATACCAATGGAAATATTAGCTTTAGTAGATGCGGGGAAACCAGATTTTATAATGACGGCGATGAAAGGGATATCAATGATCGGGCAATAAACGTGATTGTATACAAAGGTAACGCCGGTTGTGGTGCCACAGCTAAACACATTTATATCAATGTGAATTGTAGTCGTACTTTTCAACTTATATTAGCTCACGAACTGGGTCATGTTTTAGGTTTGCCACATACCCATGGCTTAGGTAACACAGGCGTAACTGCTGAATTAGTAGATGGAAGCAATTGTGATGTGGCCGGCGATCGTTTTTGTGATACTCCGGCTGACCCTAACCTGCTAAATAAAGTAAATGCTAATACATGTATTTATACTGGTACAGCCAAAGATCCCAACGGGCAAACTTATAAGCCGGACGTTAGTAATATTATGTCATATTCGATGGATGCTTGTATGAATTCATTTTCTAATCTACAGTTTGAAAAAGCGAGACAAGTAGCGCAAGCAAGAGGATATGTATGCTGCTTAACGCCAGAGCCTACAGTGGCTGGTAAGAGTATTTGTGGTGGAGAAAGTACAACGCTAAGTGCATCAGCACCACAAGGAACAATCAAATGGTATAACACTGCAGAAGGAGGAACTTTATTAGGAACTGGGGCTAGCTATACCACTAATCCACTTTCTACTACTTCAGCATTTTACGTGGAGGCAATAGATGGCTGTGCCAGTGCCAGGGTGGAAGCTTTGGTCACTGTCAATCCTCCATCAGGTGTGATTACTGCTATTGCTGAAAATTTTAAAGAAATTGATCCAGATCCAACTAAAGGATCCTGGCCACGAAATTTATTGGTAAAAAATGATTTATTATATTTAATTGCGAAGGAAAAACTTTATGTCACTGATGGCAATCCCGATAATTTTACTCAACTATATGATGGCGATATTGCCAGGCTTTTCGATTATAAAGACGGAGTAGTAGCAGCCTCCAATCATGATTCTAAAGGACCGGTATTAGTATTTACCAAGG
>CAZQEZ010000130.1:9695-11953 GCA_964592475.1 uncultured Roseivirgaceae bacterium | reverse complement strand
GAACATATTATCCATGACAAAAAGGATGGTTTTATTAAATTTTGTAAAAAATCTAATAAAAGATTAAAGATTCTATTATGGACGTTTGTATTTTTAATCAGCAGTGTATTAATTTTGGAGTTTATAGATGATTTTATAATAGATATACATTAGAATAAAGATTATTTAAAGCTTTTCATAGGTAAGGATCAAGATAAAATTGTATTATAAGCAATTTTTTGATTGGAATATTTAGTTTTCAGCAGTAATATGAATTTTTCGATAAAGTATATTAGTAATCCGAAGGGTATAGATTTAAAAAAATTTGTACCAAAGGAAAGAGATTTTTTCATTGAGGTAGAAATTGAAATTCAGTTTGGATACAATGAAGAAAATGTTGAGAATTATTCATTTGCTGTTGGTATTCCACATGGAATGGCGAAATATTATAATTCATTATTAGTAGTAATTGCAAATACATTATCAGCTCCCAAAATGACTTTTGTAGACTCATCAATTGTCTTGGAAGAATATGTTAAAATTTAAACATTTGCACGAGACATATAATTAATTAAAACAACTAACTAGCATGTTCCTAATTTGTCAAAGTTTTGTATTTGACAATATTGGAGCTTTATCTCCTTATTCTTTACTCAATATCTTCTTCAGTGATAGCAATGACACGGTCATTAATGATTATTTTCCCTCGTATTGATTAATTTATCGTTTATTGCTTGTTCCACAAACTGATTTAAAGACATACCTAATTCCACCGATTTATAGGCAGCTAGTTTATGTAAATTTGGTTTAATCCGCACGTTAAAAGTCCCTTTATAAGATTTATGGGGTGCCTTGCCCACAGATTTGCAAATTGCTAAATAGTCCTCTACTGCCTCTTGGAATGATCTCTTTAATTGATCAACATTATTTCCCTCAAAAGTAATTAGATCATCAATACCTTCGAGTTTACCAAAAAATACTTCATCCTCTGTACTGTAATGAACAGTTCCTATGAAATCCTTATATTTTAAAATATCTTTCATAATAATCTCTGATCCTTTAATTCTCCAATCACATAATCAATCACATACATCTTTAAGATGTTGCCAGGATGTGGTTTATGAAGTCTAACTATGTGTTTCGTTACTTCGCTTACAAATGCTCTCCTGGATCCGGCAGTTTTGCCTTTTTTAATTTCATCATAGCCAAAATGATTGAGAACTTTTACCAATTCATCATAAGTGAAATCTCTTGGTCTTGAAAGTAATCTGTAAATCAGTTTGTCTATCTTAGTCATTTGAATACAAAGATAATGCAACTGTTAATTGGTTGCAAGTATTAGTCTAAACCAAAAACAATCTCATCACGAGCAAAAGATTATAAGATTTGTGGGGTACCTTGCCCAGAAATTTGCATATTGCTAAATAGTTTTCTACAGCCTCTTTAATTGATATCTTTAGTTGATCAACATCTCCCTCAAAAGTGATTAGATCATCTAACTTGGTCGCAATTAATCGGCAATATTGATAATTTTGTTTTTATCTCTTATAAGTATATTAAGCATTTAACTTATAGAATTTTATTAAATCTTAAATCAGGAGCCTGAAGGAGGATATACTGTTTTAGTACCTGCACTACTTACTATTCTGCGCCTGAGCGATTCTGCCGAAGGTCGGTAACGATTGGGGTCTTTGCCTAGTGCTCGATAAGCATCTTTGCAGGCTTTAATATTGTCTTGGTTTTTAATTTGATCAAAATCACTTTCCTGTCTTATTTGCTCACTTTTTTCTTTAATTTGCTGCCAAAGATCGTGATCGTAATCGGAGTTTTTTACCTGGCATGCAACTATGGCCAATTTAAGGTGGGGAAGTTTTTGTCTGATTTCATCTTCAATGCTGATCATGATTTATTGGTTTTTTCTTCATCAGGGGAGCTGGTTTATTCATCAAATCCAATTTCAATGGATCAGATAACTCGTTTCCAACCAGCTGAAAATTCATCCTTAATTAATGCTAACATCTGAAGAACGATCAGAATCATTTTTAATGATCTTTGCGCCGCCAATTACATCTACATCACTACCTCCGCTTGCTTGAATTCCAATTCTTAGCTGGCAAATACATCTGCATCTGAACCTCCACTAAAATCTAATATAAGTTTCTCTACTTCAAATCTTTTGCCATCGATATCGCTGCTGGCATTTTTAATTTTAGAATCCTCTTCGAGTCTTCGTGCCTTCGTGGCTATTTTTTGATAAAAACCTTCGTGCCTTGGTGCCT
>CAZQEZ010000130.1:0-9595 GCA_964592475.1 uncultured Roseivirgaceae bacterium | reverse complement strand
TGTGGCATTTTAATTCCAGAATCCTCTTCGCTCTTGAATTACCAAACATATTTCCTTGTTTACTAAAAAAGAGTATTTCACCCCAAATTTAAGCGATTACATCCTGCAGGTCAAAGTTACGAGTGGTTATATCCAGCATGTAAAAGTTCCAATTTCACGGGATACCGTATCGGTTTTTTGTGCAAACGTGCAACTATTCAATAAGGTTACAATTGCAACATAGGTTAAAATTCTCATAATTTTATATTTTTATAATTACAATTTTTAAGCTATCACCACCATTGAATGATATAGGAATTCGATCATTTCCGTTGTAAGTATAGGGTATTTTAACTTTACTGCTTATTACCTTTACTTTTTCAGCTGGCTTTACGGTAAACCATTCCTGAAATTGATTTATTCTGGCATAATCTTGCGGAAGATGCAAATACTCCCGGTGCCTTGGATAGTTGTCGGCCCGGCATCTTTGGCATTCCATATATTTTTGTCATCAAATAGATTGCGTGGAATCAAACCGCTTTCATCATCGATCTTCAGAAGCCAGCCTTGCAAATAGGCATATGAATTGCATAAAGCCTGGTTGGCTAACTTTGAATTTTTGAAAGCTTTTTCAAAATCATTATTTGAGAAAGTGGTCTCTTCCGGTTCACAACCCAAAAGCAGCCAAAGAAAAAGTAACAACCAGTTGTGTTTCATTTCTCAGTGTTTGATTTTAAATTGGTAATCGCCGGCGCTTACTTCAAAATGATAATATTCTTTCTCGTCGGCTATAAACTTAATGGTTTCCCTATCTTTTTTATGGATGCCTTGCTCTACCAATACTTCATCTCTTTCAATAATGGTAGGACGTGTTTTAGCTACTACCGGCAAATATACTTGTGCTTTACTGTTGGCCGGAATGGTAACATCCACGAATATATCATCTCCAAATTTCCACCAATCTACTGCAATTTTTCCGCGAATGGATTGGTAATGTCCATTAGCCCATTGCAGACCTCCAACCAAAGCAGGTCTGATAATGATTTCTTCAAACGCGACGCTTTCCCTGGTTTGATCTATACCTAATATGGATCTATGAAACCACTCGCTGATGGAGCCAAACATGGGATGATTTTTCGAATCATTTGTCTTAAAACCCCAATTTTCCCACAGGGTAGTGGCACCATTGTCTATCATGTAACCAAAGCCCGGAAATTCCTTTTGGCTCATCATGTCATAGGCTACCTCATTAAGGCCTTCGTCGCTGAGCACATTCAGCATCATTTTGGTGGCAAATATGCCGGTGCTCAGGTGGCCGTCATGTTCAATATAAATTTCATCCATTAACACATCCAGGGCTTTACGGCGTACCTGTATGCTGGGGAAAAGGTTATAATACAAGGCAAATACCTGTGCTGCCTGGGTATGGGTATACACTTCGCCTGTTTCCTGATTTACAAAGGTATCAATAAAGGCCTGCTTGATATCATTAGCCAAAGCTTGATATTTTTGCTGGTCTTTAGTTTTGCTCAAAATGCCGGCCATGTCTGATAGTATTTGCGCGTGATGGAAATAAAAAGCAGTACTGGTTACCGGTACCGGGCGATCATCTAAACTAACATGGTCACTAATACCTACTTCAATGATATGATTGGGTACATTTTTCTGATAAAAATCAACCAGTTCCTTCAAGGGCTGGTATTGCTCTTTCACCAGTGCAAGATTGCCATAGTACTTGTACAGTTTATCCAGCAAAAACGGGTGTGCCAGCGTCCAGCCAACGGGGCCGGTGCCGGGTTTTACTCCGTGTCCATTAATGCCGATATTGGGGGCACATTCGGTCATTGCGCCACTTGGCAGCCGATCGTTGGTGAAATCACGCACAGTTTTGGCATAAAAATTAGCCATGTCATAATTGTAAATATAAGTTTCACCAGCAGTAACCATATCGCCTCCATAACCAAATTTTTCCCGTGCCGGGCAGTCGGATTCAATGCTAAAAACATTGCTCAGCATGGTCCACTCCGCCACCTTTTGTACAGTGTTGAATAAATTATTACTACATGTAAATGATGCTGCATCTTTCAGGTCGGAATTAAGGCGAATACCTTCAATGTCATTCAAACCTGGCGCTTCCGGCAAACCGGTAATCTCTACGTAACGGAATCCATGAAATGTAAAGCTAGGCTGAAAAACCTCGAGTCCTTCACCCTTGCAAATGTAGCGGTCCTCTTGCCAGGCGGTTTCCGGAGCACCCGGTCCACCTTGTATGCCTCCCTTTTTAATCTGGGTAGCGGCGGTGGTGCGGGTATCGATGGTGCCATCGGGATACACCAATTCCGTATAGCGAAAAACGACTTCGGTGCCTTTAGGTGCCCGGGTACGAAATCGAATTACACCGGCAAAATTTTGGCCCATGTCCACCACGAAAGTATCAGGCTTAGGTTCTTCTATGGCAACGGGGTAAACGGTGCGTGTATGTTTAATAGGAGGGATGTACTGCCAAACCAGATCACCTTCCGGTGCGTCGGCTTTTTGGGTTTTTTTCCACTCCCGGTCGTTGTAACCAGCTGATTTCCATCCTGGTTTTTCATCCCGGGCATCGTACCATTCCCCAAGGTACACGTTGTTTCTTATTATTGGACCGGGCGCAGTTCTCCAGTCAGGACTGCTACCGATTACTTCTTTACTGCCGTCTTCAAATGTTACTTCCAGCTGGCTGATGAATTTAGGCTCTCCGGAGGTAAGTACTTCCCTTAGGTCTATTCTGCCAAAAACCCGCAGAGGGAAGGGGGTGTACCAGCCATTGCCTAGCATCACGCCCATGGCATTTTCACCATTTTTCAATTGGTTGGTTACGTCGTATGCAGCATAAAATACGGTTTTGGCATATTGTGTCCAGCCAGGATCCAGCAAATGGTTGCCAACTTTTTCACCGTTCAGGTAAGCTTCGTAATATCCCAGTCCGGAAATATAAAGTCGGGCTTTTTTGATTTTCTTGTCCAGGCTAAAACTATGGCGGAAAAGCGGGGCCGGCATTTTATCGTAATAGTCTTCATCCTTTTCCGGCATGGGAGTGTTATCCTTTATCCATAGCGCCTGCCATTCGTTTTCATCAAAAATACCGGTTTCAAACCAGGTAATCTCGCTCCAGCGTGAAGGCTTGTCATTGCTATTCCAGGTCATCACTTTCCAATAGTAGCGGGTTTTGGAGTGCAGAGGTTTACCGGCGTATAAAATTTCGTACGATTGATTAGAATTTACTTTTTTGCTGTCCCAGATATCCCCCTGGTTGAGATGTAGCTTTTCAGCAGTAGAGCTTACAATTAGCCTATAGGAAGATTGTAACGCACCACGCGATCGATCACCTACTACCCAGCTGAAAAAAGGGGATGGATTGTCTATGCCCAAAGGCTTTTTATGATAATCTACTTTTAAATTAAATGCTCCTTCAATAAAGGCAAAGGATGATACGGAGATAAAAAGTGATAACAAAAATGATATAATCTTCTTCATAATTTTGGGTAATGATTTAATGTTCGATGTCTTACACGAAGTTAATGAAAGTTTTTTAATAGAATGCCGGCTCAGAATAATTTACATAAAGTGATTGTAGAATAATAAAATCAATTAATTTTGCTTCTATGAAAAAAGAATTGAATTTTATTGAGAAAGATGGAGGATTTACCGCATTGCTCAAACCTAATGGTATAAATTTTACTGCTGGTTTTTTCATCTTGTTTTTTGTTAGCACATTGGCTTTTACCATCTATACATTTATTGAATATTACCCTTCGGCAGAAATCAGTCAAGAAGGAAATTCATTTTTTCTGATGAGTTTAATATTAATTATTATTATCTCTGTGGTAATGCTTTTTATAGTAATTAATTTAGTTGGTCAAAGACAAGAAGTATACCTTCACGAAGGTGAAATAGCAGTGCTGAAAAAAAATCCATTTTGGTTTACTACTATAAAAAAGATAAGCACTAACCAGATAGAGCGAGTAAAAAGAGAAAAGCTGATTTTTTCAATTAAAAACATTTGGTATGCCTTTCTATTTCACGATCATACCGCTTTTCATGATGATGCTGAGAAATATTTAGTTCCTCATTTATGCAACAGCAGTCAATCTATTGCTTTTTTCGAATTTGCCGACGAAGGTAATAAAGATTATATTGTTGAGCAAATTCGTAAAAGTATTGATAAATAACCAAGTTCATCTTAATAATAATTCGTTTTATTTTTATCGACTAATTGAAGTAATTCGTCTATGATTAATTCTGTTTAATCTAATTATATTACAACTTTGCATACTTTTACCTATGTTTGAGTATAAATATTTAAAGAAAATATAGGAATATGTATAAAGTTTTACTTATAGACGACAATGATGCTAATCAATTGATAGCCGAGAACAACCTGAATACTATAGAGGAAGACGCAAAAGTGATTTGTAGTTCTTCCTATGAAGAGGCACTTCAAAAAATTTCCAAAGATGGTATTCCATCAGCCATAATTGCCAATAACCATATTTGGTCTTCCAACAGTAATATTATTACATTTCTGGATGAATTGAAAAAAGACGGTTCTACCGCGTACATTCCAATGTTTATAAGTGCGCTTTCTATCAAGCAAAATATGCAGATTAAATTACTTAATTATGCTAACATGATTTGTGTATTGGATTTACCTGTTTCATTAGTTGATGCAGCCATTGTAGTCAATCATTTGCACCGCAAAAATCATGTAGATACACTACTATTTGCAAATTCTGAATGAAAAAAATATTGCTAATGTTATTTCTCTGTTTTCGAATTTAAAGCTCTATTTTATCCAAATAGGGTTAAAACGCGAATTTTAAAAATGGCTCGGTAATATTAATTGCCGAATTGTTTAAAGCTTTAGAATAATCACCTTATCACCTTTACATTTTTTAGGATAAAAACATAATCTTGGTAGTCGCCGTTTTTAGCTTCTTCAAAACAAATCAGGTACTGATTTTCAATCTGCTTTCCATTTTTATTCTTAAGCGGATAAACTCTCGTGGCGTGTGCTACATGTAATGGATAAAACTTTTGATTTAAAAAATCCTCGGTAAAGGCAATATGGGAAGGACTGTAAGTAAACAAACCAAACTCGTTTATTACAGGTTCAAATACCGTATTGCCTGTAACAACCTTCGGATAGGTGGTCTGGTGCTGATGATGATCGCCAGCGGCATCTAATTCACCCACTTGATAGAGCTTGGGCATGGTTTTCTCCGTTGGTTTGTAATAGCCGAAGGGTAACTTAAAATCAGGAGAAAAGCGTGCAATCGGTAACATTTCTATTTGTTTTGTTTGATCTGCTCTGGTAAAAACCGAGGCTTCGATCTCGTCTCCTTGTAATTGAGGATTGGTGTGATTAGCAAGACTATCCCATCCAATTGCAATTTCATAGTCAAAGAGCTCAAGAATTGTGGATAAAGCGGGCTCATTTTTACCTTCCATCCCTCGCACACTAAGGCCTTTCAGTTTTACTTGAGTTGGGCTATCCGATAAAGAAGAGGAAACCATCAGATCAGCAGTAAAAATCCCAATATGGTTAGCAGAAGGTGTAAAAATTATTTCCAGGGTAAAGCTGTTGCCCCGTGATACTGATTGATTATTTACCGATTCTGCAATTTCAAACACGCTGTTTTCGTCTTGCGCTATCCACGTATTTTTTATAAGGCAATTTTGTTCGGAATAATTAAAAAATAAGATTGTTCGTGGGCTGCTTTTTGAACCTTTCACAGTAGTAAACACCTGGATCTCTTGTTCAGGTTTTACATTTTGGGCAAGACAGGTACAGGAAAATAAAAAAAATACAAGTTGTATTAAAAATTGATTCTTCATGGCTTTTGAGTTTATATACAAGTAAAGTTAACAAAATTAAATAAACACGCAAATAATGCACAATTATATTATTTAGTTAACATTACATATTCCTGCTTACTAGAATATTTCTGATTTTTCAATTAAAAGTAACGAAGGCTCCTTGTTCTAAAAATTATATCCTTCATTTTCACTAAACAATAGGCCTAATAACTGACTTATGGGTTAAAATATTCAATTGGCATATCCAATTTTCCAGAATGTTGAAAATTAAATTATTATTAAAAAACAATAGTAAATTTCGCGTAAAAACATTGTATTTGAAAACATAATTATTACGCCCCCAGATTATTAATTAACAATTAAATGCCTATTTTTGCAGTTCTTTATGGATATGGAAAAAATTAGAAACTTTTGTATAATTGCTCACATCGACCATGGTAAAAGTACCTTGGCCGACCGGTTACTTGAATACACCCACACGGTTTCAGATCGGGAAATGATGTCGCAATTACTGGATAGTATGGATTTGGAAAGGGAAAGAGGAATAACCATCAAAAGTCATGCTATTCAAATGAATTACCCTTACGAGGACGAAGAATATATTTTAAACTTGATAGATACTCCTGGTCATGTTGACTTTTCTTATGAAGTTTCGCGTTCGATAGCTGCTTGTGAG
The DNA here is from genome assembly GCA_964592475.1 of uncultured Roseivirgaceae bacterium. Lineage (GTDB taxonomy): Bacteria > Bacteroidota > Bacteroidia > Cytophagales > Cyclobacteriaceae > CAZQEZ01. Next base: position 3,081 of record CAZQEZ010000130.1, on the reverse strand, counting down.
GGGGCTTTACTGATAGTAGATGCCTCTCAAGGTATAGAGGCTCAAACGATCAGTAATCTTTACCTGGCAATGGAGCACGACCTTGAGATTATTCCCGTCTTGAATAAAATAGATTTACCGGGAGCCAGGGTAGAAGAAGTTAAAGATGAAATTTACGACCTTATTGGCATTGAACACGAAAAAATTTTGCTGGCTAGTGCAAAAGAGGGAATTGGAATAGAAGCAATACTCAATGCCATAGTAGACCGTGTGCCACCACCGAAAGGCAATGCTAAAGAGCCATTGCAAGCCATGATTTTTGATTCGGTATTTAATTCTTACCGAGGTGTAGAAGTTATTTTTCGCGTTTTTAATGGTACCATAAAAAAAGGTGACCAGGTAAAATTTGTGAATACCGGTAAAACATACGATGCAGAAGAGATAGGTATATTAAAATTAAAACAAGACCCGAAAGAAAGCATAAGTGCAGGAAATGTAGGCTATTTAATTAGTGGTATAAAAGTAGCGAAAGAGGTGAAAGTAGGGGATACGATTACTCATGTAGAGCGTCCCTGTGAAGATACTATTAAAGGTTTTGAAAATGTAAAACCTATGGTATTTGCCGGCATTTATCCGGTAGAAACATCAGAATTTGAAGAACTGAGAAACTCAATGGAGAAATTGCAGCTCAATGATGCATCACTGGTATGGGAGCCTGAATCCTCTGCAGCACTTGGCTTCGGTTTCAGATGTGGTTTTTTGGGTATGTTGCACATGGAAATTGTGCAGGAGCGCCTCGAGCGTGAGTTTGACATGACCGTAATTACTACCGTGCCTTCCGTGCAGTTTCACGCTATAAAAAAAAATGGAGAAATTCAAAAAGTAAGTGCACCTTCAGAAATGCCTGAGCTTACTACTATTTCACATATTGAAGAACCATTCATCAAGGCCCAGATAATTACTAAGTCTGAATATATAGGCAATATTATAGGCCTTTGCATGGATAAAAGGGGGATTATAAAAAATCAAATTTACCTTACTGCCGACAGGGTGGAATTAAGCTTTGAACTACCATTGGCAGAAATAGTATTCGACTTTTTTGATAAGTTAAAAACGCTGAGTCGCGGCTATGCTTCTTTGGATTATGAGCTTATCGGATATCGAGAATCTAAAGTAGTGAAATTGGATATCATGCTTAATGGTGAGCCGGTAGATGCTCTTTCGGCAATTGTTCACAAAGACAAGGCTTACGAATGGGGCAAACGGCTGTGTGAAAAGTTGAGAGAGTTGCTACCCAGACAAATGTTTGAAATTGCTATTCAGGCAGCAATAGGAACTAAAATAATAGCCAGGGAAACAGTAAAGGCAATGCGTAAAAATGTATTGGCAAAATGTTATGGTGGTGACATAACGCGTAAGCGAAAATTACTGGAAAAACAAAAGAAAGGGAAAAAACGCATGCGGCAGGTAGGCAACGTGGAGATTCCGCAGGAAGCCTTTATGGCCGTATTGAAATTAGAATAGCATGATATTACTTGATGGTAAAAATATTGCTGCAAATATTAAAACTGAAATTGCAGAAAAAGTAGCAGCCAGAATAAAGGAAAATAAAAAAGTACCGCATTTGGCTGCTTTTTTAATTGGCAACGACCCTGCCAGTGAATCTTATGTAAATTACAAAGTAAAGGATTGTAAAGAAGTTGGTTTTAAATCTTCACTTTTTCAGTATGATACTGATATTACAGAAGATTTTTTACTTCAAAAAATAGAAGAGGCCAATCAAAACCCGGATATAGATGGATTCATCGTGCAATTACCTTTGCCAAAACATATCGATCCGCAAAAAATTAATTTCGCCATCTTACCGGAAAAAGATGTAGATGGTTTTCATCCGGTTAATGTAGGTAGGATGGCCAAAGGCTTACCAGCATATATATCAGCTACTCCCAATGGTATTTTAATGTTGCTAGAGCGATATCAGGTGCCAACCGAGGGAAAGCACTGTGTAGTAGTAGGCAGAAGTGACATTGTAGGGTCACCAATGAGCATACTTATGGCACGTAAATTATATCCAGGCAATGCCACGGTGACCATGTGCCACAGCCGCACGCACGATATAAAATCACATACCTTGCAAGCTGATATATTGATTGCTGCCATTGGCAAGCCAGGTTTTATAACTCCAGATATGGTGAAAGAGGGAGCAGTGGTAATAGATGTAGGCACTACGAGGGTAAAAGATGATAGTAAAAAAAGTGGTTTTAGGCTAAAAGGCGACGTTGAATTTGAACCGGTAGCAGCAAAAGCTAGTTATATTACTCCGGTACCCGGTGGAGTAGGACCGCTAACGAGGGCGAGTTTATTATGGAATACACTTTTGGCAACCGAAGGAGAAATATATGGATGATGTAATGAAGAGAGAAGTAGGTAAACATTTGAAAACAGCTAAAAGCCAAATACAAGTTGCTTCATTACCACTTATGGAGCAATTTTATACCATCCAGGGAGAGGGTTACCATCAGGGAAAGGCTGCTTATTTTATTCGCTTGGGCGGGTGTGATGTAGGGTGCGTTTGGTGTGATGTAAAAGAATCGTGGGATGCAGATGCACACCCGAAAGTGGCAATTAGTAAAATTGTAGCAGCTGCAAAAACTAACCCAGCTGAAATATGCGTGATTACCGGCGGCGAACCACTAATGCACGATTTGTATGCGCTGACAAAAGAGCTACGTGATGCAGGAAAGAAAACTAATATTGAAACTTCCGGTGCACATCCGCTCAGTGGATACTGGGATTGGATTTGCTTTTCGCCCAAGAAATTTAAAGAGCCACTGCCGGAAATTTATGCTCATGCTGATGAACTTAAAGTAGTGGTATATAACAAATCGGATTTTGCCTGGGCGGAATCTTTTGCAGAAAAAATGCAGCCTGACTGTAAACTCTTCCTTCAACCGGAATGGTCTAAAGCAAACCAAGTTACACCACTTATTGTTGACTATGTAAAAGAAAATCCGCAGTGGCAAATCAGTTTACAAACCCATAAGTACCTGCAGGTGCCATAAAAAATTGATTAACTCATGCAATTAGACTATTTCCTATTTG
>CAZQEZ010000129.1:0-12024 GCA_964592475.1 uncultured Roseivirgaceae bacterium | reverse complement strand
TTATCCCTTTCTATCCTTAAAAGCGCGTAAAGCCCCTATTAATCTCTTAATTCATCTCATTTAATACATGGTTGGGCAGAAAAAATATATATCTACGCATTATTTAGTTCATAAATTAGCGTTATATGAATAAATATGAATTCAACAATTTATGGATGCATTAATGCTGGCAAGTAGTAAAAAAATATTGGATTACATACCTGAGTCATCATTATTTATTGATCAGGATGTTTCTTTGGTAAATTTGAACGAGGAAGCCAAAAACTTTTTTGCCTTGCATTCAAATGAGCAAGTGAACATACAATGTTTAGTAACCACCTATAGCCTGCAGCAATTCAAACAAAAACTGATGAAATCCCCCGCCAGAGGAAAGATGGAAATGACTGCTTTAAACTCAAAACTGGGTAAAATTCCTGTTATATTCAACTATAAATTAATAGAAGATGGCTATATTGTAACTATACAGCCTCACTTTACAACACGAGCAGCTGAATCGTCGGATTATTTCAATCTAGCCAGGGAGCTTAGCAACGAATACGCTGTACTTTTCATGGAAAACGATGAAGCCACTTTTATAAGTGAAAGTATAGAAGAAGTATTAGGATATAAGGATACAGAAATTTTATCAATTAATCCTATCAATTTAATTCATAAAGATGATTTAAATCGAGTTCAAACAAGACGAAAAATTGTATCTGGCCAAAAAGCTGAAAGATACAATCAGGTATTCAGAGCTAAGCACAAAAATGGTCAATTTATATGGGTTGAAGCTAAGATAAGTCGAAAATATTTTAACACGAACGGATCACATAAAAGTTTAATTTTTATCAAAGATATTACTAAACGGGTACAATATGAACAGGCGCTGATTGAAGCAAAACAAACAGCAGAGAATGCTGTAAAATCAAAAAATCAGTTTCTTTCGGAGGTTACTCATGATATCCGTACACCAATGAACACCATCATTGGCATTTCGCATTTACTGCTCAATAAAAATCCCCGAAAAGACCAAGTAGATTTAATTAATACTATCAAAGTTTCAGGTGACAATCTCTTATCTTTAATAAATGATGTACTTGATTTTAGTAAAATACAAGCTAATAAAATTGAATTTGAATCAGTAGATTTTGATCTCCTGACTCTTTTAAAAAGTTTAAAAATTGGCTTTAAAATTGCTGCAGAAGCAAAAGGTATATCTTTTGAAATAGCCACAAAGGGCAAAATACCCGAAGTAATCAAGGGTGATCAGGTTCGCTTAAATCAAATTCTCAACAATCTGTTGAGTAACGCCATTAAATTTACCAGCAGTGGCCGTGTTAAATTAATGGTTACCGCGGAGGAAAATAACGAAACCAGTGAAATTACTTTTCGTGTATCAGATACAGGCATTGGAATACCTCAAAAAAAACTTGAACAAATATTTGAACCCTACGCTCAAGCAAGTAAAGATACTACCAGAAAATATGGCGGAACAGGCTTAGGCCTCACAATTTTGAAAAAATTAGTAGAATTGCAAGGTGGTGTGGTGGATGTAAAAAGCCAAGAGGGCAAGGGATCAGAATTCATTGTGAAAATGAATTTTGCTAAAGCAGATATAGCTAAAAAATCGGATTTTATTGAACCTGCTGATTTAAGTGAAGTAAATATTTTATATGTAGAAGATGTGATTAGTAATCAACTGCTAATGAAAGGGCTATGCGCCATGTGGGGGGTAAATTTAGATGTGGCAGCTAATGCAAAGCGGGCTATGGAATTGATGAAAGAAAAGACATACGACCTCCTGCTTCTTGATTTGCAATTGCCTGATATGAATGGAATTGAATTAGTGAAAAAAATTAGAACTTTTGAACAGGTCTATTATAAAAACATTTCAATAATTGCTGTTACCGGCGACACTTCAACTGGATTATTAAAAAAGCTTAAATTGGCAGGTTTTAATGATTTGGCTCATAAACCTTTCAATCCCGAGAAATTACATGGAAAGATATCTGAACAACTTGGCTACCAAAGCGAAACCATAGAAGAGAAGGGACAAGAGCTAAGCTCAGCGAATTTTGCCACTCTTGATATTATTTACGCCAATAAGAAACCGGATTACTTAGACTTATTAAGGTTACTGAAAATTGAATATCAGAAATATTTCGAAGCACTTCAATATTCCATAGAAAATAATGACCTTAAAGGTGTGCGTACAATTATTCATAAAATGACTCCTAACCTGAAAACGTTAGGTTTAGTAGATTTCTTAACTTACCTTGATCAATTAAAACAAGAAATGAGATCTAAGCCTGGAGATTTTAATGATGGAATGGCAAAAAAACAATTACAAGTCATCTTCAATAAATTAATTTCTTTGTTGGATCAAAAACTTAGCGATTTAGACGAAGAGAAATAGCGATTAACTATTTTATGCTATAATTTTTTTTAAAATTTGCCTCCTATTAAATTAAAAAAAATAAAATCATGATAAAACAAATTATGCTGTTTACGGTAGTTTGGGGATTATATGGGTGCGTAAGCCAAAAAAAATATGACCAAATGACCAGGCTTAAATCTAACCTGGAACAAGAAAATGCCAATTTAGGTGAAAAACTGGAGATAGCTCAACAAAAATCAGATCGGCTACTATCGCAAATAGAAGAAATGACATTAGATAGTCTTAAGCTATATGAGGCATTACAAAATACCCGTCAGGAATATAATAAAAGTAAGCAACAACACGATCAACTGCAAAAATACTATAATGAACTAGCTGAAAATAGTGGCAAGCTGAATCAGAATTTAGCAGAAAAGCAAAAACAATTAATGGAATTGGAGGTAAACCTGGAAAAAGCCCGTAAACGAACCGAAGAACTAAGCGCCAGCCTGGAGGAACGAGAGAAAAAAGTGATGGAACTTGAAAATGTTCTGGCAGAAAAAGATCAAGCTGTTCAGGACCTCAAGAATTTAGTGAGTAATGCTTTGCTCAATTTTGCCGAAAATGATCTTTCAATAGAAATAAGGAATGGGAAAGTTTATGTTTCCCTTTCCGAGCAATTGCTTTTTAGATCGGGTAGTATTATTGTAGATACAAAAGGAGTTTCGGCATTAGAAAAGTTGGCAAATGCCTTGAAAGAGAGTAATGATATAAATATAATGGTAGAGGGCCATACTGACAATGTGCCGATAAGTAAATTATCACAATACATGAAAAACAACTGGGATTTGAGTGTAATGCGCGCCACATCGATAGTAAAAATATTGACTGATGCAGGAGTACCCCCGGAACAAATTATTGCCTCCGGCAGGGGAGAATTTCAGCCAGTAACCAGCAATGAAAATGCAGAAGGTCGTAAGCTCAACCGGAGAACAGAAATTATCTTAACCCCAAAACTTGACGAGCTATTTCAAATTCTGCAATCCAATTAAAAATAATATATTATTATGTTTTTAAGAAGCACATCAAAATTTAATTGATGTGCTTTTTTACTGCCAATACAATAATATGCATTTTGAATACATTTTAAGCCAAGGGTTAAATATATAGCACATAAACATAATTTTGCTAATTATATTTAATGATAAGTGTGTATATTATCTTAATGCAAAGTTTTTTTTGTAAATATTGTTTTTTGATCTATTTTTTTATAACTTCGAGACTAATCTAAATTTTGACATTCCGAAATTCATCAATCGGAAATTAGACAAGCGCTCAACTTGCACAAAATGGGTAATTATCGATAGCTAAATATATTATTTTTCAATTAATTAATCTAAATGTATAATTATGACAGCAAAAGAATTCTTTGATTTTGCAAAAAAGCATAACGCTGAGATGGTAGATCTAAAATTTGTTGACTTACTTGGTACATGGCAACATTGTGCTTATCCTATTGAAACTTGGGATGAGGATACTTTTAAAGAAGGAGTAGGTTTTGATGGATCATCGATTAGAGGGTGGCAAGACATTAATCAATCAGATATGCTTGCCGTGCCAGACCCTTCCACAGCGGCTCTAGATCCATTTTTTAAAGAACCTACAGTAAGTGTGATAGCAGATATTGTAGATCCAATTACCTTAAAAGCATACGAAAAAGACCCCCGTAATGTAGCTAAAAAAGGAGTAGAATACTTAAAAAATTCAGGCATAGGAGATACTTGTTTTATTGGACCTGAACCAGAGTTCTTCATATTTGATGAAATACGATACACTCAAAGCCAAAATCTTGGCATGTATCAAATTGACTCAGTAGAAGGTGCATGGAACACCAATCGTATAGAAGAACCTAACTTAGGATATAAGCCAAGTTATAAAGGAGGATATTTTCCGGTAAGCCCGACGGATACCTACTCTGATCTTCGTGCTGAAATGGTGAATGAAATGCGCAAAATGGGTATCGTGGTTGAAGCGCATCACCATGAAGTAGCAACCGCGGGGCAGGGAGAAATTGATATGAAATTTGCTGAGCTAACTAAAATGGCTGATCAATTTATGTGGTACAAATATATCATTAAAAATGTAGCGAAAAAACATGGCAAAACTGTAACCTTTATGCCTAAGCCAATTTTCGATGACAATGGAAGCGGCATGCATACCCATCTATCCATTTGGCAAAACGGCAACCCGTTGTTTGCCGGTGATGGTTACGCGGGTTTGAGCGAAACTGCTTTGTATGCTATTGGTGGAGTATTAAAACATGGTGCTGCATTACTTGCCTTTAATGCCCCAACCACAAACTCTTATCGTAGACTGGTGCCTGGTTTTGAAGCACCGGTAAACTTAGTGATGTCTGCCCGAAATCGATCGGCCTCTGTAAGAATACCAATGTATCACAGCAGTCCAAAGTCAAAACGATTCGAATTCCGTTGCCCAGACCCTACTGCCAATGGTTATCTTTCTTTTACTGCGCTACTTATGGCAGCAATAGATGGAATTGAAAATAAAATTGATCCGGGTAAGCCATTAGATAAAGATATTTATGCATTGGATAAAGAAGAGTTGGCCAAAATACCTAAAGTTCCTGGTACATTAGATGAAGCATTATTGGCATTGGAAAAAGATCATGCTTTCTTAACCAAAGGAGGTGTTTTTACCGAAGATCTAATTAATTCTTTTATCGATTATAAAAGGGAAAATGAATTAGACCCGATGGCACTTAGGCCTCATCCCTATGAATTTCAATTGTACTACGATAGTTGATCATTCAATTAACAAAAATTAAATCAAAAGCCCAATACTGCAATTGGGCTTTTTTTATTTCTAAAATTGAGGACTCCTATCTTAGGGTCACATTATCAATTGAAAACAAAAAGCCGCTATAAGAATTGTTCATAGCGGCTTTGATAATTTGTTTATAGTTTATCGATTATAAAGCTTTTCATAATATTCATAAGCCATTCTATCTGAATCAAAATAAGGAACAATATCCTTCATACTATTTTTCATCATTTCCAGCCACCTGTTTTTATCATTATAATACATTGGTATAATTTCATGCTCCAAAATATCCAGCAGGTTTTGTACATCTATTTGGTCTTGCTGGTGAGATGGCAAGGATGTATCTACCGGTGGAACAACAAAACTATTTACACCATCTTTAGCAAATTCTGCTACCCAACCATCATAAGTTGAGAAGTTTATGGAACCATTCATGGCAGCAGTCATACCGCTGGTACCTGAAGCTTCCCTGGTTATTCTTGGGTTATTCAACCAAACGTCAGAACCATATTTTAGCATTCGGCTTAAGCCAAGTTCATATCCGACTAATACTGCACTGTTCTTGTATTTTTTACTCAGATGTACCAACCTATTAAAAGTACTTACTGCATTGTAGTCCATCGGGTAAGGTTTTCCAGCCCAAATTATTTGCACCGGTGTATCCGTATTAGTCATTAATTTTTCAAATCTTTCCTCGACAGTTGTAATTAAATCAGCCCTTTTGTATTCGGCAAACCTTCGTGCCCACACGATAGTTAGCACTTCTTTATCAAATAATTTACCGGTTTGATCTGCCAATATACTGAAGAGATTGGATTTAAGCTCTTCTTTTCTTTTTCTTATGGCTACACCATCATTAAGTTCCAGTGACTCCCTCAAAGGCTTATCTGCCCAATATTTTTTATTCTGTGCATTGGTTATAGAAATAATAGGACATACATTTTCATAATGCGACCACATTTCTTTTGAAACCCCACCATGAATTTTTGAAACCCCATTAGCCATATGCGCCATTCTTAAGGCTACTAAAGAGTGATTAAACACGTTGTCGGTTATGCCTCCAATCTTTCTCACTTCTTCAACGGGAACACCAGCAAAAAAGCCCATTTTTTCCAAAAGTCCAATATCATGCTTTTCATTACCAGCTTCTTCCGGGGTATGCGTGGTAAAAGCAAATCGCTTCTTTACTTCATTTATATCCTTATACTTGTTGTAAAGATAAAATGCCGCGGGAAGTGCATGAGCTTCATTGAAATGATATTGTTCGACATCATAATTAAGAATGTCTAATAATTTTGCACCACCAACGCCTAATAATATGCTTTGAGCCACACGAGCTGATAAGTCACTGTCGTATAGACGATGAGAGGTAGATTGAGCCAAATAGTCATTTTCCGGAGTATCTGTACTAAGAAAAAACATTGGCACTGTACCAAAAGTCTTTGGATTAAGGTAATAAACCTTAACTGTAACTTTATGATTATTTAAATCTATTTGAAACTTTATGTCTGTTTCTTCCAGAAAGCTATAATTTTTCTCCTGAAATAAAACATCCATGGATTGGTCTCCTTTTCTTATCTGGTCGTAATAACCATACTTCCATAAAATGCCAATGCCCACCAAGTTTTGCTCAAGCTCGTAAGCACTTCGCATGTGTGAACCTGCCAGGAACCCTAAACCTCCGGAATAAATTTTGAAACTCTGGTCTATCGCATATTCCATGCAAAAATACGCAACCTTTTTTTGGTATTTCGGATCGTATTCGTAGGGGTGCTTGAATTGATTATTCTTATCCATTTTTCTAATTGTTGAAAATTTATTTTCTATTTGTTTCCTATTTATTTTAAATGTAAAGTTGCTATATAATTTTAAAATAAACCAACTCCTTTGATTTACAGCAAGCTATTTTAAGTTTTTAATGCTAATGCTCTTATTTTAAGCTTTTTAAAAACAAGAAGGCACAAAAACAAATACTAAGGCAAAACTGACTTATTAGCTAGTTTGTCCAAATATATAATTTTTAATACCTTTTATGTAAAAACATAAGGCAAATACAGCGTGGCTTTGTAATTTAGTTTATTGATTATCTTAGATTTAATTAAATTATCTGTAGTTTAATCTTTGGGTATGTATGCTAAAACATGCAAATAAAATACAATTGTCTATTGATGTCAAAAAAAAGTTAACAATTTTATTAATTCATGTTAGAAATTAATGTTTCAGTAATAATAGCCCATGAGTAAAAAAAGACTGTATTGGATCTTTCAAATTTTCGGATGGTCAACTTTTGCCTTAATAAATATTTTTTTTAGGGCTATGCTTGATGGCATATATTTAATTCAAATAATAGGTTATTTTTTAGTAGCAGCATTTTTCCTCTTTTCTACTCATCTCCTAAGAGCTTTTATTATTAAATTTGGCTGGCTCAAATTAGTTTTCTCTAAACTTCTCCTCAGAGTAATAATAGCTATAGCAATACTTACTTTATCTAATTTTGCATTTACCTATTTAATATCCTATAGTTCCGGTATAGTATTAGCCTATGTGTTGCTCAATATAGTTACCACGATGATCATTTACCTCATTTGGGTTGTTTTATACTTTATGTACCATTATGTAGATAGTTACAACACATCATTAAAATATGAAGCTGTAAAAAATGAAATTGAACTAAACAAATTAAAATCGCAGTTAAATCCTCACTTCATATTTAATGCCTTGAACAGCATAAGAGCTTTAGTGGATGAAAACCCGAATAAAAGCAAGAAAGCAATCACTCAGCTTTCAAATATTTTGCGTAATTCTCTGATAATGGACAAAAAGAAGCTTACTGACTTTAATGAGGAGATTCAAACTGTTAAAGATTATTTAGCGTTAGAAACTATAAGATTTGAAGAAAGGTTACAAAGTAATATATTACTGCAGGCAGGTTCTGAAAAATTTAAAGTGCCACCATTAATGGTGCAAACATTGGTAGAAAATGGGATAAAGCATGGCATTAGTCATTTGCAAGATGGAGGTATAGTGAGCATTGAAACAATAATTAAAAATGACTATATGACTATCTTGATCAGAAATAGTGGTCAATATATCAATAGACGGATGCATGAAGGCTATGGTATTAATAATACAAAGCAACGTCTCCAGCTCTTATTTGGCGAGCAAGCATCTTTTCGTATATTTAATGAAAATGAGAATTTTGTACTTACCGAAGTAAAAATACCAAGATATGCCTAAATTAAAAGCATTAATTGTAGATGATGAGCGCTTAGCTCGTAAAGAACTAGCCGGCTTATTGGCTCTATATGACCAATTAGAAATTGTAGATGAGGCCATTAACGCTGATGACGCTTTGGAAAAAATTGAAAAACATAATCCAGATGTTGTTTTTCTGGATATCCAAATGCCTGGCAAAACCGGATTTGACCTCCTTGAGATGCTAGATAGTACTCCTAAGATTATTTTTACCACCGCATATGACGAATATGCATTAAAAGCATTTGAAGTAAATGCCCTGGACTATTTACTTAAGCCGATAAGAGAAGATAGATTGAGTGAAACAATGCATAAAATTCTTACTGAAGAAAAAAATTCGATTAGCAAGAAGAATGAACCAGTAGAAGAGGACAGAAAAAAATTAGGCTTGGAGGATCAAGTCTTTGTTAAAGACGGAGACAAATGCTGGTTTGTTAAATTATCCAAAGTAAGGCTTTTTGAATCTGACGGTAATTACATTAAAGTATATTTTGATGCCTTTCGCCCGATGATTCATAAATCGCTCAACGCGCTTGATGAAAAACTGGATAACCGCGTTTTTTTTAGAGCTAGTCGCAAGCATATTATTAACCTAAGTTGGATCGAAAATATAGAACCCTGGTTCAATGGTGGATTAATCGTTAAATTAAAAGGAGGTGAAAAGGTAGAGATCAGTCGTAGACAAGCTTCTAAATTTAAGGAAAAAATGAGTTTATAAATTAGACACGGATTCATTATGAATAAAAAAACTTTATTCTTGTATTAATATTTATTTGGCAAAACATAAACTTTATATTTGTTTTGAGAAGTACAATTCAAAATATTGACATATTCAATAGGAAAATTAATTCTTATTAAAATTTTAATTAACATATTAATAAATAACACCCAGTATTTCCAAATAAATATTGAATTCACCCCAAAAAACCGCATAATAATTAGACAGACTGTATTTTTTTCAAAATATTGTACATATTATTTTCCAATTGTCATATGTTTCTTACCTTTGCCTTCACAATTATAAAACAAAATAAATACATTGTAGAGTGATGAAACTGGCAGACATGCCCTCCTGTCTCGAGGGTGGAGAATGGCAATCTTTAGGATGAGCTGGCTGGGATAAATCACATATGTTGATCAGGTATGTGGCTAACTACTCCTTGGAGGTTCGAATCCTCCCTCTACAGCATAAACTAAAATGGTGCTTCTGGCACCATTTTTATTTTAAATAAGCTTTTTGATAAACATCCCATAAAACCATACCCAAACTTACAGATACATTTAAGGAATGCTTCGTTCCAAACTGGGGAATTTCCAAACTTTTCTTTGCCAAAGGCATTAGATCATCAGAAATACCGAAAACTTCGTTTCCAAACACAAAACAGTATTTTTGATTGGCTATTGGATTAAAATTTTGTAATGGAATACTATCAGTAGTTTGCTCTATTAAAATCACTTCGTATTCTTCCTTAAGCTTATCAATTATATCTGTAACATTTTTACAATACTCCCATGCTACAGTTTCAGTAGCGCCTAAAGCAGTCTTATGAATGTCTCTATGGGGTGGTTTGCCGGTGATACCACACAAAAAAATCTTTTCTATACGAAATGCATCACAAGTTCTAAATGCAGAACCCACGTTATGCATACTCCTGATATTATCTAACACTACAACTATGGGTACCTTCTCATCATACTGGAATTTTTCAGGATCAGCTCTATTCAGTTCCTCCATTGTCAACTTTCTCATAACTCAAAATGTAATGACGTTAAACTCAAAAAGTTGAAACAAAAAAAGCCACAATAGGTTAGCAGCTTTAGTTCGATTTAAGGGTTAAATATATTATATGGAAACTTCCTTACTTGTATTATCTGGCGTTTTAATAACTTTTAATTTTGCTATTTTGAATGCTCGTCTTTCTTTGTATTTGCAATAGTCACATTGAAAAAACTTCATAAGTTCACCCTCTTCATTTTCGGTAGGAGATTCTAATATCTCTTCCTTGGTCACTTTTAAGGTTTGGTAATTACACTCCGGGCACTGCAAAGCGTGCAAATGCCCTCTATATTTTTCAATTAGAGTATATCCGGTATCATCATCAATCCATACATCATAATCTATTGAAAAAACATTTTCTTCGGCCTGCATCCCTTCATCCAGGTACACATCTTCTTCATCTTCAGTAAGCAATTTCATAGGCTTACCAGATTTTGGACTTAGGCGAGGCTTATATCTTAACTTTTTAAGCCGTTTTTCAATATAAAATGGATAATAAAAACGAAGAACATTATTAAAAAATAATGCAGCGATCAATCCCATCATTACGGTAACAAATAATTGCACCAGCAACCATAGCAAACCAAGATTGAGCGCTAAGGTATTTACAAATACAGCTGCTGAAGCAACCAATAGCAAACTTACATACCAAAGTAATCTTATTTCATAACGGTTTATATAATCATATTTATTCTTGTAGCTTCTGGTAAGTAGCAAAATTGTTAAGTGAGCAAATATGGTAATCCCTGCCACTGTAACCAAAATATAGGTGATTTTTCTACCAATAGGATTCCATTGTGTAAGGTCAATTATTTCGTAAGGATCCATAAATAACAGATTGAGTTTAAGTCTTGTGTTAAATTGAAATAATTTTTATATAATATATAATTATTTAAATAAATTCAAAATTAATTAAATAATACTAGTTTTAAAACTACTATTATCATTAAAATATATCCATTCCTGTTTAATGTACTATCCTGGAACATTTTTGTATATATATGGAATTGAAGCCATAGGTAACAGGGAAATAAAAAAAACCCGGAAAATATTCCGGGTTTTTTTTCAGTATGAAGAAATGTTTACTTGTTTGCACTAAAGAAATCACATGTTTAACCTCTTGCTAAACTCTTCATTATCCAATTTTACTCGTATAGTGAACCCTTTGTTACCTAGCTGAGATAAATCGTAAAGCTTACTAAAGTTTCCATTTTCTTCAATTATCTCATTGTAAATTAATTTATTCCTTGCCGAATAAATATTTACTTCTACCCTGGATTCAATTTGATTATTTACTACAACCTTATACTTATCATTGGCCAAAGCTATTATTGAAACAGGTGAGTTCACTTTTGGCATGACTGGATTTTTACGGTATTCAAGTAAGTGAGTAAATGACATTCCATTTTCTTTTATTTCAAAAATGTAATTGCCCGGCCTCATTGACTTGAAGTTATAGGGTCTAATAAAAACTTCATCTAATTCCAGCTTGTTTTTAATTACATCCTTTAAAATAAGGCTTCCCTTAGGACTGAATATACGAATTTCAGTTTTTTTACTCGTGGGGTGATAAATAAGATTGACAATATTAGCCTTACCTGACTGATATATTGAATAGTTTGCCTCTAATTTGTTTTCATCTTTATTATCAAAAGCAAATAACCATGAATAAGATGCTACCAAAAAAGCAATTGTAATCGTTTTTTTTATATAGTTTCCCATAACCGAAATAATTTTAATTGTTCTAAATTGTCAATGCAAAATTATTGTAAATTATTTAATAACAAATAGGAAT
>CAZQEZ010000128.1:0-12074 GCA_964592475.1 uncultured Roseivirgaceae bacterium | reverse complement strand
GGCGGTGCGTTGCGCTGCACTGCCGGTGAGGTTAGTAGCTTGTGTAATGACCATTGACGCTTTTGCATCCGCTTTGGTTGCAGATATTGTAGGAACGGTGGTGGTGCCTTCAGGCAGCGATACAGTGTAGGCTGTAGTGCCTGCTGCAAAAGCTGGTGTTAAAGTGCCCTGGCTGGTGGTGAGGGAAGCTAGATTGGCGTTAGCTGAAACAGTACCATCTAGTTTGAAAGTCAGTTTTCTAATACTATTAAGACTATGAGAAACAGTATTATTAGATTTTCGGATTTCTTGTTTTGTATTATTATTGGTGTAAACGATTTTTACAATCTCCGAAAGCTCAATTGATTCGGTGTTTCCGTCATATTTTACAACATGCAGTTGCTGTGCATTTGTAAAAATAGGCGTTATAAATAAAATGATTATTACAAAATATTTTATCAGTTTCATGTTCATGTATTTTTTAATTTTTTTCATATCTTTTGCTCAATTTCATCAGTTACAATATCTAAATATCGCTTAATCTTTCACACATCTGCACGAGTAGCCGTATTCCTTCGAGAAGTCATAACTCGAAAAATCAGCACCGTAGGAGTAAAGCATTCGAATGGTTGCATCGGCACCATTTCCGTTGGTAGACCAAAAATAACCTGCAAATCCTATGGAAGTGAAAGAGCCTCCAAAGCCACCCCATCGATAGCCTGAGGGTAATCCGGTGAAATTGTATTCATTGGTAGCTCCGGAATTGGGGCTTTCCCAAAATGTAAGACCTACTTGTTTTAACTTGCCGCCGGCAACATTTTTGCCCCCTATGTGATCTGCTAGTTTTTTCCATTCAGCCTCACTGGGCAAATGCCATCCTGCCGGACAAATACCCTGAACGCCGCTAGGGTTTGAGGTGCTTGAAGAAGAACCATTCATAGCTGCCGGCCAATTATAAAGGACACCATATGTAGAATAATTGGAGGTTTCCGTCGCCGCTGTTACATTATTGCCAGAATATCCATAAACATAATAACGTGCCTGAGTTGAAGAACCAGCACTTGGAGGCGATACAGTTGGTAAATATCTTAAATTTTCTGCCATCCAAACCTGATCTCCTATAGTTGTAGTTACATATACATTGCCATCCCGGGCATCCGTAAAAGTTTTCCCCGGGGGCAATTTAGGATTATAAAAGATTACACTGTCAACATCTTTTTCCTGAATGGATTGCTTAAGTATGACTGCTCCATTTTTCATTATGTACATGGTGTCATACTGGGCGTAAGCAGTTAATGATAAAAAAGAAATAATAGCTGTTATAATTGTTAATTTTTTCATTTTTTTATTTTTTTATTGTCTTTGTAAAAACTAACGTATCAAATTCACACTCCCACTTTCCACGTTCTCTCCTTTTTCATTTCTGATCACGTAGAAGTAAGTGGTGGGCAGCAAAGTTTTTCCATTGCTAGTGCCATCCCAGTCGTTCTGGTAGGCCTTGCTTTGAAATACTTCCTGGCCGGCTCTGTTGAAAACCACAACTTCATATTGCGGCATCAGGTCAATATTTTCAATGAACCAGGTGTCATCCAACAGGTCGCCATTGGGAGAGAATTGATTTTTGGCGATCAATGGCACTGTAATGGTTAAGTATAAAGTATCGCTGTGAATTAATGCATCGGCTGTGCCGGTAATGGTAATTTTGTTATCCCCCACGGTCGCCAAATCAGCAATTTCAATAGTCAATGTTGTATTTCCCGCTGTAGTAATGGCATTAGCAGACAATGTAGCTGTTATATCCGGATTATTATTTGTCATGGTTAAATTCACATCACCTGAAAACCCATATAGCGCTTCAACTTGTACTGTAGCCTCCGCTGTTACTCCTCTATCAATTGACAATCGATTGGGATTGACAACTAAAGAAAAATCGGGATCATTAACTTCTTCAATAGTTACCGCTAATAAGATTGTTTTTACTATGCTGCCAGAAGTACCGGTTACGGTAATATTCACAGGACCTCCGGGAGCCGCGTCACGCGAGGCATTAAAGGTTAGCACTGCACTACTTCCGGCAGCGATTGTTGTCACATCAAAAGCAGCAGTTACCCCGACTGGTAAATTGCTTTGGTCTATGCTCAATTGTACATCATCGGTGAAACCGTTGGCAGCGGTAAAAGAAATTTGACTTGTGGCACTTTCTCCTTGCGGAATGCTGAGGCTGGGTGAAGTTGCAGCCAGAGAAAAAGTGGGTTCGCCTGTGCCGTCATCTTCCACGGTTACATTTACTATCGCTGTACGGGTGTTGCCACCAGAAACTCCGGTAACTGTCACTGAATAGGTACTTGGGGCTATAGCTGCATCGGCGGTAAGGGTAAGCCTGGAAGTACCGCTGGTACTTAAGCTGTTTTGACTGAAGCCGGCAGTAAGCTCTCCAGGCATGCCGGAAGCACTTAGATTGACCGTTCCGGAAAAGCCATCGATGGGCACAAGCTCAATATCGCTGGTTACCGAGGCACCCGGGGCCACTGTAACATTGGCAGGACTGGCAGACAGCGCAAAATCCGGCCCAGCAGTAAGATTACCTTCTACCTTAAGATAGATAGTCTCCGTTTTGGTAGTACCTCCTGAAGTGGCATTGACCTGAACCGCGTAAGTACCGGGTACAACAGAGGCATCGGCATTAAAAGTTAAAGTACTGGTCCCATCACCACTTAGGGATGATGGACTGAAATTACTTGTAACTCCGGAGGGTAGATTTATTGTATTGAAAGTAATCCCATTGGAAAACCCTCCTAAAGTAGCTACACTTAGCGTTGTAGTCACACTAGAATTATGGCTAATGTTTAAATTATTGGGATTAACAACTATGGAATAATCCGGCGGCACAGGACCTGAGATAACCTGAATTTCAATGGAATTAAAAGTAGTTCCACCTTCGGAAAAACTTAAGCCATCACCATTGGTAATAATGGTATTATTATAAGTTCCCACGGAAACGCTGCCTGCCACATCTATATTTACTTCTACTTCTGTAGTGTTGCCTGTAAAGCTACCCGGAGTACTGGAGGCTGTAAAACCACTTACTACAGGATAAAAATCCTGCCTTACCGTAATATCACCTGTATATCCACCGGTACGCGTCAAACTAAATTTTACCTTACCTGATGTACCCTGCTGTATTTGCACTGGATTGGGCACCACCGAAATGCTATATCCTTTTTTAGGTGCTTCATTATAAATATCAATGGGCAGTTTCACACTTCTTTGCAAGCCACCGGAAGAAGCAGTAAATGTAATAAACGTACTGTTAGAAGTAGCAGTAGCTCCTACCTCAATTTTAACTGTAGTAGTAGATCCGGCACCGGATAAAGAGGATGGGTCATAGGATGTGGTAATACCTGTCAAATTAGTACCAGAATGACTGAAATTAATAGTTCCGGCAAAACCATTGAGTCTGGTAATTTGTAAAGTAATGTACCCCGGTTCTGAAGAGGAAGCAACTATCGATGGAGCTGAAGCTGAGATGCTGAAATCTGGTATCGCTGGCTCTTCAACTGTTATTGCTACATCAATACTTTTAGTAATGCTACCATCTGTTGCTTCTACGGTGATGGTCTTTTGCCCAATAGCAGCGGAAGCACTGGCGGTGATGGTCATGTTTACAGAACCACTACCAGACCTGCTTGTGGGACTAAAGCTAACTGAAACACCTGCCGGCAAACTACCACTGGTGCTGAAGGTTACTGTTTTACTATGACCATTAACCGTACTCAGATTGATGATTACATCCTCGGAACTCCCCTGTGTTATTACTTGGCTACCGCTTACATCGGAGGCAATCAGGAATTCTGGCTGATTGGTACTTGTTATAGTGATGGTAATTGATTTAGTTGTGCCTTTCACCCCACTATTGTATGGCGTAGCCGATAGGGTATAAATACCATCTGCTACCGTAAAGTAGGTATTATCGTACAAATTAAAATCAATACTATTATCAGAGCGGGCCTGAATTTCATTACCATCCTGGCTAAATGTCCAGTCAACCCTGTCAACTGCACCTGAAAACAGTGCTTTGAAATTTAACTTGGTGGAAAGTTCTGACACCTTCACGGTAGTATTGGCAGTTACATTGCCATAGCCGGTAATGGTGTTGTTAGTAGCAGGATCCTGAAAAGCAAAGCCGCTGATAGTTCCCGGAGGTGGTGGGGTAGTTTGAGAGAAAACCTGCACCCGGCTATTGCCATTATCTACCACATACACATTGCCATTGGAAGCTACAGTAATACCGGTAACGCCCTGAAATTGAGCATTTCCTTTACCTTGCTCACCGATGGCAGAGATGAAATTACCATCTTTATCAAATTTTTGTATGCGGTGATTATTGTTATCGCTCACATAAACGTTACCATCGCCATCCACGGCTACAAAAGCCGGAGCATTGAGCTGACCATTACCACTACCAGGCACTCCGAATCTACGCAGGTAACGTCCATCAGCTGCAAATACCTGAATACGGTCATTTCCATAATCGGCCACGTACATATTTCCCGATGCATCTTTGCTAACATCATTGGGCTCATTAAATTTTCCCGTACCGGTGCCAAACCCTCCTATCTTCTTTTTAAATTCGCCGGCAGCACTGTAGATTTTTATTTCATGAGAACCCTTATCTGCTACCCACACATCGCCATTGTTGGCCGTGGCAAGGCCGGTGGTTTTATCCAGGCGGAAGGCTTCCAGCCCAGTGCTACCAAACAATGAAATTCCTTTGAAACTGGCATTATATTTATTCACATTCCTGTAAAATGGTGTGGTGGTTAAGAAATTACCACTGTTATCGGTTGTGATATCAAATACCTGCCCGATTCTTTCCACTAGTTGGTTAGAGTTGTTGATATGGCTTTTTACAAAATCACCATTCAGGTTGTATTGTTGTATTCGTTCATTGCCATAATCGGCTACATAAACATTGTTACCTTTGATCACAATTCCTTTGGGATCGTTTAATGAACCCGGGGTACTTTCACTTGAGCTGAAAGTTTTGGAATAAGAACCGGTAGAGGTAAATTTTTGTACGCGCTTATTTTTAGGATCGGCCACATAGATATTATCATTTTTATCCAGTGCCATCCCCATTGGGAAATCAAATTGAGTATTTCCGGAGCCCATACTACCAAATTTTGAAAGGTAGGTTAATGAGGAAGTAAAAATCTGTACCCGATGATTCCATGATTCTGACACATAAATTTTTCCATCACTGCCAATATCTATACCTTGAGGACTCCAAAATTGCCCATTGGCACTTCCATAACCACCACCATCTATTTTTGCCACATAAGCACCACTACTGTTGAACTTGGTTAAGCGGTCTTCTTCATCTATTACATACACATTCAGATTATCATCAACTGTTACATCTCGAGGAATATAAAGAGAACCATTTTCAGTAAGACCTCCTTTTCCGATGTCGCGCAAGAATTTGCCAGCAGGATCACGTACTTCAATGCGGCCACGCCTGCTCATTGCCACATAAATATTGCCATTCTTGTCTACATGAATACCATAAGGTTCATTGGTAGCGCCATCGGCCCTGCTTTTCAAAGAAAATTTCATCAGGAAGTTACCATACTGATCAAATTTTTGTACCCGGTTGTTGTAATAATCAGTGACGTAAATATTGTTGCTACCATCTAAAGTCAAGCCGTTACAACCTTTGAATTCACCGTTGCCGTACCCTTCTTTACCAAATTGGCGCACAAACTTACCTGAGGCATCGAACACCTTTACCCGGTTATCGGCAAAATCGGCCATGTAGACAAACCCATTCTGGTCGATATCCAGGTGTCGTACATCATTGAGTGAGATACTGGTACCTGCTCCTCCAAACTGATCGATGTAAGAAAATTGGGCATATGTACTTTCGAAAGTATTCCCCATTATGAGTAAATAAATAAAGAAAATCTTTATTGTCAAGGGTGAATTAAAGATAATTTTAAGTCTCATTTTTTTTAATTATTAAATGAAAGTCTATATGTTAAGATTGAAAAAAAGATTAATTATTTTTACTTAATATAATTTTATAAAATTAATACTCATCCTATTGAATAAGTAAAAAAGAATAGCCAAAACCTTACCTCTGTAGTTAATTGATGCAACTGAAAAAAAAATCAAATAGCTAATTTGAAAAGTGGCAACTATTGACCGCTTAATTAAATTACATTAATATTGCTTCAAACATAAATATCATGAGAAATATCCTAATAGTTCTTTTAATATCTTATTCAATTACTGCGCAAGCTCAGGTAGAAAAACTCGTAGCACCCGGTGCAGAAATTAAAATGATTGCCGACGACTTTAAGTTTACCGAAGGCCCTGCTGCTGATCGTGAAGGCAATGTTTACTTCACAGATCAGCCCAATAATCGCATTTTGAAGTGGTCAATAGATGGTGAATTATCAACTTTTCTGGATAGTGCAGGGCGTGCCAACGGCTTATATTTTGACCATCAAGGAAACTTGTTGGCATGTGCCGATAGGCACAATCAGCTTTGGAAAATTACCCCCGAAAAAGAAATTCAAGTGCTAGTGGAATACTATAACCGTAACTTGCTCAATGGCCCCAACGATCTTTGGGTTGACCCCGAAAATGGCATTTATTTTACCGACCCATTGTACAAAAGATCTTATTGGGCTCGTGAACCAGTCAGCGAGCAATCTGGCGAGTATGTTTACTACATTACTCCTGATCTTTCTGAGCTAAAAACCGTGGCGGTGGATGTAGTAAAACCAAATGGTATTATTGGCACTCCCGATGGCAAAAAATTATATGTAGCCGACATAGGCGACAAGAAAACTTACGTATATGAAATTGAAGAAGATGGCTCGCTGAGCAACAGAAAATTGTTTGCCGAAATGGGTTCAGATGGCATGACCATTGACAATAAAGGCAATATTTACATAACGGGTAAAGGTGTGAGCGTTTTTAACAAAAAAGGAAAAAAGCTAGGCAATATCCCGGTAGATGCCCGCTGGACAGCCAACGTAACTTTTGGTGGCAAAGATCAGCAGACTCTTTTTATCACTGCTTCAGAATATCTCTATGCCTTGAAAATGAAGGTTAAAGGAGTTAGGTATTGAAATGCAAGCTTACCTTTTGAGATAAAACTTTGGTGCAAAAGCCAGTAAGAATACAGCCGTTTTTAATAGTTTCGTTAGGTTTATTTTCCAAATGAAGTATAAACCTTTGTGTACTGATAATCAACAGCAGGTACAATATTCTTTTCATAAGTCAAGATTTATTTTATCCAAATATAATTGAAAGTAGCTAAAATGGCACAACCATGTAATATTGAAAAAATAAATCATCACTTTTGTACCCACTGGTATATCTTTGCATCATGCAAACGCAAACGGTGACGCTGGCGGGAGAAGAATTGATTTTGCATCCGCTCAAGGTTATTTACTGGCCCAGGGAAAAAGCTTTTTTGATAGCAGACTTTCATTTGGGGAAAGGAGCGCACTTTCGCCGCAATGGCATTATGGTGCACAGTGCTATTGACATGGTGAATTTGAAAAACCTGAATATTCTTTTAAAAAGTTTTCCTGTAGAAAAGGTGCTTTTCCTGGGCGACCTTTTCCATTCACGGTACAACCAGGAGTGGCTAAGCTTTGAAAAATACATCAAGCAGCAGCCAGGTATTGCTTTTCACCTGGTGATGGGCAACCACGACATCTTGCCGGAAAGTATTTACACTGCTTCCAATCTCATAGTGCATAAAGAGTTTTATCAAATGGATCCATTTTATTTTTCGCACAAGCCATTAGAAGAGTTTCCAAAAGGTCTATTTAACCTGGCCGGCCATATCCACCCCGGGGTAATGCTGAAAGGTGGCGCTAAGCAATACATGAGATTGCCCTGTTTTTATTTTTCTGAAAACCAGGGTATTATGCCGGCTTTTGGTGAGTTTACCGGCCTTAGCATGCTTAAGCCTAAAAAGAAAGATAAGGTCTTTGTATCGGTGGATAAATCTGTCATCTGCCTTTGACTAAAATCCGGTTCCCTTTTTAATTTTGATCAATTCTATGGGTGTACCGGCCCACCTTTCATTAGGGAAAATTTCTTTTTCCTTACCAGAAAAAACAACTGATAAATTATTTTGCTTGAAATCTTCAGGTAGATTACAGGGAGCAAAACGCATGGTTGAAGAAGCTTGATCAATTTCGATATAGTAAACATCACCCAATTGCTGTACGGTACCTGGTTGATCTTTTATTACTTCTACTGTTTGCCGATTAGGGTAACAAAAGGCAGAGGCCAATTCAGGCTCATCCCATTGTTCAGAATCGCAGGCAAACAACATCAAAAATAAAACAGCAAAACTCAAATACTTATACATCTATTTTAATATTTCAGGGTTATGTTTTATTAGACTCAAAAGTAGCAGAAATGGTTGTAAAACATATATGATTTTGATCAAATTATTGCATATAGATTAGTTTACGAGCCGTTAACTTAAATTTTTATGCTTAAATTTGTATAAGACAAAAGAGATATGATAACAAAGCTTGAGCAACTCGATCCGAATAAAACCTATACTTATGCTGATTATCTTTCCTGGAAGTTTTCTGAAAGAGTAGAATTACTGTGGGGAAAAATCTTTAAAATGTCACCAGCGCCATCTACCAATCACCAGCGCATCAGTAGCATTTTACATAAAAATATTGCTGTTTTTCTGGAGCAATCGCCTCGCGAAGTTTTTCATGCTCCTTTTGATGTGCATTTAAACCTGAAAGAAGTATTTCCTGTTCATCTGCGTGAACCGCAAGTGGGCTATGAAGAGAACATACATAGGATCTACTAAAACACTTATCAGCATTAAATTCATTTTATTCAAGGCCATTTTTGATTTAGCTTTGCATTTATTCGAAATGAAAGCCAAGTCAATGATCAAAGAAGCGCTCAATCTTTTACAAAAATTAATTGCTACTCCTTCGTTTAGTCGCGAGGAGATGGGAACAGCAGAAATATTAAACTCCTTTTTTAAAGAAAAAAATCTTGACCCTAAGCGGCACAAAAACAATCTTTGGTTAAAAAACGAGCATTTCAACAACAAACTTCCCACCATTTTACTCAACTCTCATCATGATACAGTAAAGCCTGGAAAAGGCTGGAGTAAGGATCCATTTAAGCCTGAGATAGAAGACGACCAACTTTATGGTTTGGGTAGTAATGACGCAGGAGGGCCCTTGACGGCTTTAATTTTTACTTTTTTGCACTTTTATTCTCGTTCAGATTTACCCTTCAATTTAATTTTAGCCGCCACCGCAGAAGAGGAAATAAGTGGTACAGATGGTATAGCATCCATACTACCTGAACTGGGTACAATAGATTTGGGAATAATAGGTGAACCCACGGAAATGCAAATGGCAATAGCTGAAAAGGGGCTTTTGGTAATTGATGCAGAAACTAAAGGAGTAGCCGGCCATGCCGCTCGTGAAGAAGGCGATAATGCACTTTACAAGGCTATGGAGGATATTCAATGGTTGCGATCTCATCAATTTCCCAAGAATTCGGAATTGCTGGGCCCCGTAAAGGTAACAGTAACACAAATAGAAGGCGGCTACCAGCACAATGTAATTCCGGATAGATGTAAGTACGTGATTGATGTGCGTAGCAACGAAAATTACAACAATCATCAGCTTTTTGCATTTTTACAGAAGCACTTAAAGGCTGAACTAATTGCCCGATCTTTTCGATTAAATTCATCCGGAATTTCATTAGAACATCCTGTAGTTCAGCGTGGATTAAACATGGGCTTGCAAACTTTTGGTTCTCCCACCTTATCAGATCAAGCCTTAATGAATTTTGACACATTAAAAATTGGCCCGGGAAAAAGTGCTCGTTCACATGCCCCTGACGAATTTATTTGCATAAGTGAAATAGAAAAAGGAATAAATATTTATATACAAATACTGGAAAATCTGCACATATGAAACTTTGGGATAAAGGAAAATCAGTAGATCAATTGATTGAAAAATTTACGGTAGGTCAGGATTGGCAACTTGATTTATTGCTGGCACCGCATGATGTCATTGGATCATTGGCCCACATTCGTATGCTCCAAAAAATCGGCATACTGAACAAAGATGAATGGCAGAAGCTGGATAAAGCACTGAAAGCTTATTATGAAAAAGTGACCGACGGAGATTTCGAAATAGAAGAAGGTGTGGAAGACATTCATTCTCAAGTAGAAATGGTGCTAACCGGGCAACTGGGAGAAACCGGCAAAAAAATTCACAGCGGCCGCTCCAGAAATGACCAGGTGCTGGTAGATATCAGGCTATATTGTAGGCAGCAAATTCAGGCACTGGTGGAGTTATCGCAAAATTTATTTAATACACTGCTAAAGCTAAGTGAAGCTTATAAAGATGTGCTAATGCCTGGTTACACCCATTTTCAAGTTGCTATGCCATCATCTTTCGGGCTTTGGTTTAGCGCGTATGCCGAGAGTTTGGCAGATGACCTTCAATTGCTTTTGGCGGCCTTCAATACTGTAAACCAAAACCCGCTAGGCTCAGCAGCCGGCTATGGCACCTCATTTCCGCTGGATAGAAAAATGACCACTGATTTGCTAGGCTTCGCTGACCTGAATTATAACGTCGTATACGCTCAAATGGGAAGAGGGAAAACCGAAAGAGTTTTAGCTTTTGCCATGGCAGGGCTAGCCTCTACGCTGTCTAAATTTGCCTACGATATTTGTTTGTACAATAGTCAAAACTTCAGCTTTGTCTCTTTTCCGGAAGACCTGACAACCGGTAGCAGCATTATGCCTCATAAAAAAAATCCTGATGTATTTGAGTTGATCAGAGCAAAATGCAATAAAATTCAAGCATTGCCTAACGAGATGGCACTGATAAGTAATAATTTGCCATCCGGATATCATCGCGATTATCAGGTCTTGAAAGAAAGCTTATTTCCTTCTTTTGAAAATTTAAAAGATTGCTTACAAATTTTGGATTTTGCTATCGCAAAAGTGGAAGTAAGACAAAATCTGTTACAAGACAATCGGTATCATTATATTTTTAGTGTGGAAGAGGTAAACAAAATGGTTTTGCAAGGCAGCTCATTTCGAGATGCTTATAGGGCTATAGGCAAGCAAATACAAGAGGGTACTTATCAGGAAAGTGCGCAAATAAATCATACGCACGAAGGCAGCATTGGCAATTTATGCCTGGCAGAAATAAGGCAAAAATTCCAGCATACTGCCGCGTCATTTGAATTTGAAAAAATAGCCACTAAACTTCATTTACTACTCCGTTAAGAATTTGGGGGCTCTATTGGTAGCGAAATTATAAAAGTGGTTCCTTGCCGGGGGGCTGCCTTTACTTCAATTTTACCTTGGTGTTTTTTAATTATACCATAACTAATCGACAACCCTAGCCCTGTGCCCTCGCCTGCTTTTTTCGTGGTGAAAAATGGTTCAAATATTTTTTCCTGCACTTCTTTTGACATGCCCTTTCCGTCATCTTTAAAATGAATAATTACCCAAGCTCCGGCCATTTCTGTAGTAATAAAAATATTGCCTTTATCTTCTATGGCCTGAAAGGCATTATTGAGAATGACTTGACCTAATGGTATTGGATAACATTTTACTGCAGGTAGTCCGGAATCATATTGTTTATGAATGTGATGTTTATTTTTCCATTTACCTCGCAGCAATAAAAGGGTTTTATCAATTAATTCATGTATATTTACTGGTCGCTTTTCTGAATCTGCCGGACGAGCAAAATTTTGTAATCCTCTAACGATTTCGATACTTCTTTCCTTACTCACATAGCCGTCTACTTAAGACTCATGAAGGCCCGAAGGGACGAAATCAATAGGTGCAAGAGCCCCAAAGTGGGCGAAATCAATGGTCATCTTCGATTTGTGACCAATTTTAAACTAGCATTATTACCTTAATTATTTGTTAAAGTAAGTAATAAATAATGGGAGTGAGTGAGTGATTGATGAAATTCTCAGTTTTAAACGCTTAGCTTTTTACTCCTCTCACCGGGGCTTTAGCAAATAAGGCGCAACAAACTTCACCACTT
>CAZQEZ010000127.1:0-12143 GCA_964592475.1 uncultured Roseivirgaceae bacterium | reverse complement strand
AAAGCGCCTGAATTCAGGCGCTTTATAAAGAATACTCTGCTAACAACTTATTGCAATGTACCTCTTCTGTTAAATTTTCTGTCAGAATAAGTTGGCAAATCTCTTATGTTAAAGGCTTCCATCACATCATCGTGATTACTGAAGTCTATGTCATGCTTACCAGTGTCAAACAATGATGGAATTACCACTATTCTAAATACCTGATTCTCCAGATCATCTACCGTTAAAGTTTCCAAATCAAAATTAGATTCCATGAAAAATCTAACATCAAAATAGGTGAAATCAAAATTGTACTTGAAGATATCTGAGCCTAATAAAATTGTTTGCGGTAATTGTCTCCAAATAGGATCTCCATCCTCTGTAACATCCCACAGTATGTATACTAAAACTACTTCATCATCAAATAATTCGAATGGAAGCGTAATGGTGTTGTCATAATCAGGAGGGAAGAAGTCTACATTTTCATAATCAAGAGTAACTGGATATTCTGCTAATCCATCAAGACCATCATTGCCGGGAGGGCCTGGAGGGCCAACTGGTCCCTCACAAGAAATGAAACCGATAAAAATGGCTAGGAAAAAATATATTGGCTTTTTCATGGCGCTATATGTTTAAGTTTAAAATCAATTTTTTTATTAATAAACAAATGGTATGCCAAATATAATTCGGAACAAACTTATCATTACCATTAAAAATTAGATATTAATAATAAATGTAATAAATAAGCCTAAGTTGCTGATTATTAATTCGATAAAATTATTCGTTTTCGTAATCCTCTATTTCTGCTACTAATTTCCGGTACCAGGTTTCACCATATTTTCTGATCAAGGCGTCTTTCAAAAACTTATAAAGAGGCACGTTTAACTCTTCACCTAGGGCACAAGCAGGGTCGCAAATTTGCCAGCGGTCGTAATTAATCGCTTCATAATCATCATATTTTTGTATGCGAATGGGATACAAGTGACAGCTTATCGGTTTGCGAAAGTTGCTTTTCCCATCGTTATAAGCTTGCTCTATTCCACATTTCAAAACTCCTTTTTCGTCATACACGGCGTAAGCACACTCACGGCCATTTACAGTAGGAGTGGAGTAGTCACCATCTATATCAAATACATATAGCCCTTGTTCCTTGATAGCTTCTTTGCCTTTTTCATTTAAATATGGCGCTATTGCATCAAAAGCTTCTTCAAGTTGCTTCAATTCGTCTTCTTCTAAAGGAGCACCTAAGTCCCCTTCTACACAGCAAGCGCCCTTGCATTTGTCTAAGTTACACACGAAAAATTTTTCTTTGATATCATCGGATATCACCGCGTTTTCTACTAAAATCATTTTTTACTCTTTATTTTTATTCGCCTAAACACCTAATTATATTTTTAGGTTCAAAGCAGGTGGTTTTCTATAATTTAACCGAATTTTGAAAGTTAATACTTTAATTGACTACTCGCCAGTAAATTATTGTGTAATTTTATCATTTTATAATTTAAAATATAGAAGATTTAGTGAGGATGGAATACCTGAATAGCCTAAATGAACCACAAAAAGAAGCTGTAATAAATTCCAATGGGCCCTCAATGATTATTGCCGGAGCAGGGTCGGGCAAAACCAGGGTGCTTACTTACCGCATTGCTTATTTAATTGATGCCAAAGGAGTAGACCCTTTCAGAATATTGGCACTTACCTTTACCAATAAAGCTTCCAGTGAAATGCGCGAACGCATTAGCACAGTGGTAGGAAATGAAGCACGAAGTATCTGGATGGGCACATTTCATTCTATTTTTGCACGCATTCTGCGTTTCGAATCTGAAAGACTTGGTTATCCTAATAATTTTACAATCTATGATACCGATGACAGCAAATCTCTTTTAAAATCTATCGTAAAAGAAAGAGCATTAGACGATAAATTATATAAACCTAACATTGTATACAATCGTATTTCAGCAGCTAAGAACAGGCTCATTTCCTGGCAAGAGTACAACAATAATCCGATATACGCGGCAGATGATGCCCAAAACCAAAGGCCGGAAATAGGCACCATTTATAAAATATATCAGGAGCGTTGCTACAAAGCAAATGCAATGGACTTTGATGATTTGCTATTTAATACTTATGCTTTATTTAAGCAGCATACTGATGTGTTAAATAAATATCAGCAGCGATTTCATTATGTAATGGTAGACGAGTTTCAGGATACCAACCTGGCCCAATACCTAATTGTAAAAATGCTGAGTAATGTAAGGGAAAATATTTGCGTGGTAGGAGATGATGCGCAAAGTATATATTCATTTAGAGGGGCAGATATCCACAACATACTCAATTTTGAAAAGCATTTTCCTGATTTGAGAGTTTTTAAGCTGGAACAAAATTATCGATCTACCCAAACGATTGTAAATGCTGCCAATTCAATCATTTTAAAAAATAAGGCGCAGTTACAAAAAAATGTTTGGACTTCAAATATTGAAGGTGATCTTATTGAATTAATAAAAGCAAATAGTGACTCAGAAGAGGGTAAATTAGTTGCATCTACAATTTTTGAGGAAAAGGTAAATAAGCAAATGATCCTTAGTGATGTGGCAATTCTTTATAGAACCAATAGCCAATCGCGTTCAATTGAAGATGCCCTTCGCCGCATGAATATAAAATATAAAATAGTAGGTGGGTTATCTTTTTACCAGAGAAAAGAGATAAAAGATCTGCTGGCTTACCTGCGTTTTTCGCTTAATAATAATGATGAGCAATCTTTTCGCCGGATCATTAATCTTCCTAAGCGTGGTATTGGTGCTACATCGGTAGATAAATTGATTGTTGGTGCCAATCAAAACAACCTTTCGCTATGGGAAGTTATTAATAATCCTAAACCCTATGTAGGGGCCAGAGCGGCTACCTCAATCGATAAGTTTGTAGCCATGATCAAAAGTTTTGCACTTGAGGCCACCAGAAAAGATGCCTTTGAAGCAGCCTCTGTAGTAGCAAAACGTTCCGGTATTTTGAAAGAGCTCTACGAAGATAAAACGGTAGAGGGTGTAAACCGCTATGAAAACGTGCAAGAGTTGCTCAATGCAATTAAGGAATTTGTGGATGCACCGGATAATGAGGATAAATCGCTTAATTCTTTTTTACAGGAAGTCTCCTTGCTTACCGGAGTGGATTCGGCTGATAAACAAAACTCTGATGATGAAGAGCAAGTAACTTTAATGACCATTCATATGGCCAAAGGTCTGGAATACAAACATGTGTATGTAGTAGGAATGGAAGAAGATTTATTTCCTTCACAAATGATGCTAAGCAGCAGGGCCGATTTGGAAGAGGAAAGACGGCTGTTTTACGTGGCCGTTACCAGGGCCAAAGAAAAACTTTTTTTAAGTTATGCTACTACTCGTTATCGCTATGGGCGTCTCAATAATTGTGAGCCAAGTCGATTCCTTGAAGAAATTGATCCTACATTCATTCGTATCAATCAAAAGTTTAGTAATTTTACCGAAAGGCTCAACCAGCCTTCAATACCTCGCGGAACTAGCGGTTATTCCAGCAATTTATTTTCCGGAACCCGCAAAACTCAGGAGGTGAAAAAGCATGTTCCATCAGAAAATTTTGAACCAAGTGATACTACCAACTTAGCTCAGGGTATGCGGGTAGAGCATCCAAAATTTGGCTTTGGCAAAGTAGTAAAAATGGATACTGATGGAGCCAATCGTAAGGCAAAAGTAGCATTTGATAATTTTGGTGAAAAAACATTATTACTTAGTTTTGCCAAATTGAAAATACTTGACAATTAAAACTTTTTTGTCGATTATTTTTTTATAATTTAAATATCTAATCAGAAATTAATCTAATCACATGGCTGAAATAGGAATTAACTCCTCGCCGCTTGTTCTAAAAGAATATGGCCGCAATGTTCAAAAACTTGTAAAATTCGTAACCAATATTGAAGATAAAGAAGCAAGAACCAGCGCTTCTCATACCTTAATAAGCTTAATGAAACAGGTAACGCCCACCTTAAGGGAAACTCCTGAAAATGAACATAAGCTTTGGGATGATTTATTTGTTATGTCAGATTTTAAACTTGATATCGATAGTCCTTATCCAAAACCTGAACCAGAAATACTTTCCAGAAAACCCAAGAAGCTTAAGTATAATCAACATAGGATTAAGTACAAGCATTACGGACAAAATATATTATTGATGCTTGAAAAAGCTTCAGATTTAGAAGATGAGGAAGAAAAAAAAGCTGCCATTGCCCATATTGGTAAATTGATGAAAAGCTTTTATAACACTTGGAATAAAGAAAATGTTGATGATATTGTTATTCTTGACAACATGCGAGAATTGTCCAAAGGGAAGCTGGATATGAATATCGAAGAAGTTAGATCTAAAAATCTTTTTGATACTAGTGGTTTCAAAGATAGAAATAGCGGCGGTAGAGATAAGAAAGGTAAGAAAAATTACTCTGGAGGCAGGAAAAGAAAGAATTAATGGCTTCATTTAAAATAGAGGGAGGAAAAAAGCTTACTGGTAAAATTGTGCCTCAAGGTGCAAAAAACGAGGCTTTACAAATTATTTGTGCAGCACTGCTTACGGAAGAGCCAGTAACCATTCATAAAGTTCCTGATATTAGAGATGTGAATATTCTGATAGAATTAATGGCTGACCTGGGCGTAACGGTAGAGCAAATACAACAAGAATCCTATCGTTTTACGGCAAAAGATATCAATATTGATGCTTTGTACAATGGTAGTTTTGCAAAAAAATCATCTAACCTCAGAGGATCTATTATGATGTTAGGTCCATTGTTAGGCAGGTTTGGCAGTGCCACTATTTCTAAGCCGGGCGGTGATAAAATAGGCCGCCGTAGACTGGACACTCATTTTTTTGGTTTCCAAAAATTAGGCGCTAAATTTAATTTTTCCACTTCACAACCATTGATGACAATTGAGGCAGATAATCTTCAGGGTGATTACATGCTGCTCGATGAGGCATCCGTCACAGGTACTGCTAACATAATAATGGCAGCGGTAATGGCTAAAGGTAAAACTACTATCTATAATGCAGCTTGTGAACCATACATCCAGCAGCTATGCAAAATGCTCAATGGCATGGGTGCCCGTATTAGTGGCATTGGATCTAACCTTCTTACCATTGAAGGGATAGAAACGCTGGGAGGAACTACTCATACCTTGCTGCCAGACATGATCGAAATTGGCAGTTTTATTGGTATGGCTGCCATGACACGATCTGAAATCACCATTGAAAATGCCAGAATTGATCAGCTGGGAATAATTCCTGATGTTTTCCGTCGCATGGGTGTGCAATTTGAGTTTCAGGGAGACAATATTTACATTCCGGAGCAAAATTCTTATGAGATTGAAACTTTTATGGATGGATCAATATTAAGTGTAAGTGATGCTATCTGGCCCGGGTTCACTCCTGATTTACTTAGTATTGCCTTGGTTTTAGCTACTCAAGCCAAAGGTACTGTGCTAATTCATCAAAAAATGTTCGAAAGCAGGCTGTTTTTTGTTGACAAACTTATTGAAATGGGAGCCCAGATCATCTTATGCGATCCTCATAGGGCTACCGTTATTGGGCTGGATCGGAAGCTTCCACTTCGGGGTATAAAAATGAGTTCCCCCGATATCAGGGCTGGAGTAGCTTTGCTGATAGCTGCATTATCTGCCGAAGGCATGAGCGAAATTTCCAATATAGAACAAATTGATCGTGGATATCAAAACATCGATATTCGCCTGCAATCCTTAGGAGCAAGTATTACCAGAGAAGAATAAGAGTAATGATTGGTGAATGATTTCCAGTTTATAACTTCGAAATACTCAACACACCAGTGATACTAATCACTTAACATAACCGGCATGGCCAGCATCAACAGGTCTTCATTTTCCTCTATTTCTGTAGGGAATAACAAGCCGGCACGGTTAGGATTGCTTAATTTTAAATCAATTTCTTTCGTATCAAGCGTGTTTAATATTTCGATTAAAAACCGGGCATTAAATCCGATTTCAATATCAGCACCGTCATGTTTACAACTTAATCGTTCATTAGCTTCAGAGCTAAAGTCTACATCCTCAGCAGAGATTTGAATTTCACTGCCGGTTATTTTTACTCTTACCTGATTAGTTGTTTTATTGGCATAAATAGAAATTCGCTTTAGTGAGCTTAGCAGCTCAAGACGATTGATAGTAACAACATTATCATTATCTAAAGGGATCACATTTTCATAATCCGGATATTGCTCATCAATTAAACGACAAACCAGGCTAATATTTTCAAATCTGAAAAATGCATGTGCATTATTAAATTCCAGCACCACGTTTGAATTTTGATCGGGCAATGTTGTTTTGATCAGGTTCATTGCTTTACGTGGTACGATGATTTTATTGCTTTCATCGCTGGCCACATCTACCCGTCTATATCGCACCAATCGGTGACCATCAGTACCTACAAAAGTGGTATTGCTTTCATCGAAGGTTAGCAAAATACCAGTCATGGCAGGGCGTAATTCATCATTACTAGTGGCAAAAATAGTGTTGCTGATAGCAGATCGAAGTACTTCGGCTGGCATATCTATAGTAGCCGCACTGGAAATGGAAGGCACTTTCGGGAAATCCGAAGCATCTTCACCAGCCAACTTGTAACGGCCATTATCGGAGCTTATTTCTATGCCAAATGTTTCTTCGTCAACTGTAAAACCAATAGGTTGCTCTGGCAAGTTACGCAAAGTTTCCAGCAGCACTCTGGCCGGCACAGCCACGTTGCCTTCTTCTTTGGCATTTACTTCCAATTCAACCATCATTGAAGTTTGCAAATCGGAAGCAGTGATTTTTAATTTTTTATCTTCTATTTCAAATAGAAAATTTTCTAATATAGGAACCACCGGATTTGTGGTAATTACGCCATTAATCTTGCTTAATTCTTTAAGTAATGTTGATGAAGAAATTATAAATTTCATGCTAGAGTAATAGTTTATAAATTTATGGTGGTAAAATTATGAAATTCTCATTGCAAAATTCAAATATGGTGAAAATAAATCATAACTATTGTCTTGAAAAGGTATAAATTTCAGAATAATTTATTCTTCAACCAGCAATTTTTGATCATCCTTTTTATTTGATAACTTTATTCTAAATTTGCCCCAGAAAATGATTAACAAATCCACAATTTTTTAATAAAATGCTCGAACAAATAAAAGAATCTACTCATTTTATCCAGGGAAAACATTCAGTGAAGCCTCAGTTTGGAATAATTTTAGGAACAGGATTAGGAGCTTTGGCAGATGAAATAGACACAACCTGTGAAATCGATTATCAGGATATTCCACATTTCCCTATTTCAACAGTTGAGAGCCACAGTGGAAAATTGATATTTGGAAAATTAGGCGGTAAAGAAGTGGTGGCAATGCGAGGACGTTTTCATTACTATGAAGGTTATACCATGCAGCAGGTTACTTTTCCGGTAAGAGTAATGAAAGCATTGGGTGTTGAAAAACTATTTATCTCCAATGCTTCCGGTGGATTAAATCCGGAATATGAAGTAAGTGACCTGATGATTCAGGAGGATCATATCAATCTATTGCCCGAAAATCCATTACGGGGTAAAAACCTGGATGAATTGGGGCCCAGGTTTCCGGATATGAGCCAGCCTTATGATCCGGAACTTATTGAAAAGGCAATGGAAATTGCGAAAAAGCATAACATCAGGACTCACGTGGGTGTTTACGCCAGCGTGCAGGGACCCAACCTCGAAACTCCGGCTGAATACAAATTCATCCGCATTTTAGGTGCCGATACCGTGGGCATGTCTACCATACCGGAAAACCTGGTGGCGCGGCATATGGGTATTCCTTGTTTTGCTATCTCAGTAATAACGGATTTAGGAGTTCCCGGTAAAATTAAAGAGGTAAATGTAGCTGATATTTTGGCGGCAGCCGCTAAAGCAGAGCCGGGTATGACACGTATCATCAAAGAGTTAATAGCATCTTTGAACTGAACATAAAATTATATAATCTTATTATCTGGCAGAAGTTTATAATTTTGTGCCTGTATTACACTTGATTTTTTTGTTTTAAATATAATATAAATGAGTAAAGTATTGATAATTGGCGCCGGTGGTGTGGGCAATGTAGTAGCTCAAAAATGTGCCATGGTTCCAAATGTTTTTTCAGAAATAATGCTGGCCAGTCGCACAGTATCTAAATGCGATCAGATAGCCAAGGTTGTAAAAGAAATGCACGGGGTAGATATTCAAACTGCCCGGGTAGATGCTGATAAGGTACCAGAACTAGTGGCATTAATTAAACAGTTTGGACCGAAAATGGTAATTAACGTGGCATTGCCTTATCAAGACCTCACAATAATGGACGCTTGCCTTGAAACCGGAGTTCATTACCTGGATACTGCCAATTATGAACCTAAAGACGTGGCCAAGTTTGAATATAAATGGCAATGGGCCTACCAGGACAAATTTAAAGAGGCCGGAGTGATGGCTTTGCTGGGTTGTGGCTTCGATCCCGGAGTTACCAGCGTCTTTACGGCCTACGCGCAAAAGCACCATTTTGATGAAATTCATTACCTGGATATTGTAGATTGCAATGCCGGAGATCATGGCAAAGCCTTCGCCACCAATTTTAACCCGGAAATTAATATCAGGGAGATAACTCAAAAAGGAAAGTATTATGAAAACGGTGAATGGATCGAAATTGAGGCCATGTCTATCCACAAGCCAATAGATTATCCCAACATTGGTGAGAGAGAGTCGTACCTGCTTTATCACGAAGAGTTGGAATCATTAGCCAAAAATATTCCCCATTTGAAAAGAGCTCGCTTTTGGATGACATTTGGGCAAAGCTACATTACCCATTTGCAGGTATTACAAAATGTAGGCATGACCAGTATTGAACCAATCAAGTATAAAGGAACGGACATTGTACCATTAGAATTTCTGAAAGCAGTTTTGCCCGAACCTGGTAGCCTTGGTGAAAATTATATTGGTGAAACTTCCATCGGCTGCCAGATAAAAGGTATAAAAGATGGGCTGGATAAAACTTATTACGTGTACAACAACTGTAGCCATGCCGAAGCATACAAAGAAGTAAAAGCACAAGCTGTCTCTTATACTACCGGAGTGCCTGCCATGATAGGTGCCATGATGATGCTTACCGGCAAATGGAGCGGGCAGGGCGTGTTCAATGTTGAAGAGTTTGATCCAGATGCATTCATGGAACAGCTGAACAAGCATGGATTACCCTGGCAGGAGAAGGTTAATGAACCCTTACCGCATGAATATTAAACGATGTAGTTCGAATGCCGGGAGCCGAAAGCGGACGGCCGATGGTTCTGAGTTTATATCCTGAAAACTACAAGTAAGAACGACTATTATAAGTCAAGAACCAATATACTGTGAAGGGATGAAGCTGAAACTAATAGCAAATTAACCAACTGACGAAGATATATGCTACGATGGACATGGTATCGTCAAATGGGTCTTCTGTTTTTAAAAGATTTACAAGTTGTCTGCCAAAGAAGTACAGGAACTTTGGAGTATAGATAGATCCTGGGGTGGGGAAGAAAATGGTTTCCTCATTTGAGGAAAAATGCTCCGAGGTGAAGGAATATTTAATAATGACTAATAGAGAAATTTTCAAATGATTAATTTTGATTCGATACCATCGCCGTGCTTTGTGATGGATGAAAAGCTTTTGCGTAAAAATCTGGAAATCTTGCAGGACATACAAAACCGTAGTGGTGCTAAAATAATCCTGGCACTCAAAGGATTTGCCATGTACAGCACCTTTCCCCTGGTAAGTAAATATTTGCAGGGTACTACTGCCAGTTCCTTGCATGAAGCCCGGCTGGGCTTTGAAGAATTTGACGGGGAAGTACATGCCTACAGTCCCGCTTACATGGATTCGGAGTTTGATGAATTGATGCAATATTGCAGTCACATCAGTTTCAATTCGATTAGTCAGTGGTTGCATTTTAAAGATAAAATTGCGGGTAAAAAAATAAGTGCTGGTTTACGCATCAATCCCGAATATTCTGAAGTCGCCACTGACTTATACAATCCTGCCTCACCAGGTTCGCGCTTAGGTTTGGCGCCGGATCATCTAAAAAACGGCCTGCCAGAGGGCATCGAAGGATTACATTCTCACACCTTGTTTGAAAGTGACAGCAGCATATTGGAAAGAACGGTGGCGGCGATTGAGGAAAAGTTTGGCCATTTACTTTTACTGCCCCAGCTAAAATGGCTGAACCTGGGAGGTGGCCATGCCCTTACCAAGAGAAACTATGACATTGAAAGACTGATATCACTGATAAAACGGTTGAAAGACAGGTACCGGGTAGAGGTCATTTTGGAGCCGGGAAGCGCGGTGGCCTGGGAAACCGGTTATTTGGTATCTTCCGTGCTGGATATCATAGAAAACCGGGGCAAAAAAACAGCCCTGCTGGATGTTTCATTCGCAGCCCACATGCCCGACTGCATCGAAATGCCTTACAAGCCCCGCATCCTTACAGCCCGCGACACGGTGCCCGGGGATGAGCATATGTATGCCATGGGCGGACTTACCTGCCTGGCCGGTGATGTGATAGGTGATTATACTTTTGAAAAACCACTGCAAATCGGTGATAAGGTTGTATTTGACGACATGATGCACTACACCATGGTAAAAACCACAACCTTCAACGGGGTGACCCATCCATCGATTGGTATCGTGAAAGAAAACAGCAATTTTAAGCTGGTGCGAAAATTTGAATATGAAGATTTTAAACGGAGGTTGAGCTAGAAAAAATACTCCCTGAAAAGCCCTAAGCAAGATTGCCGTATAAATGTCAGTAATTTTAAAACGCGATTTTAAAAATTAAGAGGGGATTTTAAGGAATTTTATTTTAAATTTTTAAGGTGCGAAACTTCAGTTAATTAAATAATTGACTATATTACTAAAGCCATAAGTTAAATATGCTGAACACTAGTGGTTACGCATACTCAGATGTTGTGGTTAGGTAAAAAGACGACACAGAAAATGAAATGTGAAAGTTGTAACATAAGAGAAACTGAAGTTGAAGAACTTGCTGACGAAGGACAAAATCCTTATCGTTTGTGTTTGCCTTGCCACGACAGACTATTAAACAAAGCACTAAGACCTTTGGAGTTTTTCAACTTAACTTCAACTCACGGACACGGTTACTATTTACACGATGACTTTTACGATTACAATACAGGAGAAGCAACACAAGCGGACATTGAAGTAATTGACGCTGAAAAATTTCTATTTCCAGATTTTGAACAAGTAAAAAATGACTTAAACAGACTTATTGACTTTGCATTTGTCCAGTATTTCACAGAAAATTTTGTTATTAATGAGCTTCAAAAGTTCGACAAATTGAAAGTTCTTAAAAGACTAAAGGAAAAGGTAATTTACAACCGAGCGATTAATTACAAAGCATATGAAATTGCTGGCAAAGTCGTTGGTAAACCAGCGGAAGAATGGATAAAAAGTGAATGGACTAACAGCCAAGAAAATGAACTTCAAATATTTGCAGAAGCATTAGTAAAATGCCTTGACTTTGAAGAAGCAGTTGAAATTCTTACTAAAGAACTTGAAAGTGGAGACGATAAATTTTTATCCGAAAATGTTTCAGCTTTGCTTTATTTCCAAAACGAAAAAATACTTAACTGGATTGAGAAAGTTTCTGAAAGAATAAAAAACATTTCTTCAAACTGGGGGCAACTTGCGGCAAGTTCAAATTTCAGTTGGGACAGAGCAAATAAGTGGTTGATAATTGGACGACCTTTAAGTTTGATAGCACTTGACAGTCTAATCTTTTGCACAACAATAGGGGAAAGATTAAACCAATCACTTTGGTTACGAGAATTGAACCCAAGGTTAGTTGACAATCCGAGACCTGAAATCATTGCGAATAGACTTAGAGATTATTTAATTGTTGACGGTGTTCCAAGAACAAAAAATGCAGTTGAGGCTATAATTGAGAACATATTTGAAATTGAAAAATAAAACCCGAACCGTATATAAAAAATAGGCGAAATAGTAATAAAACAAAGACTTTTGTCTCGTATCAAACTTTGTGCTTAACCGAAAGTTTGGTGCTTCGAAATCGCCTACTTTTCATATACTAAAC
>CAZQEZ010000126.1:8847-12219 GCA_964592475.1 uncultured Roseivirgaceae bacterium | reverse complement strand
TTTGGAGTTTATATACCATTCATAAAACAGTTTTTTCTTAAGTTGACGGCTATGATGTATGGGTGTTCTATTCATAATCTTCATTTAATGATAGTCTTTTATTTCAGATTTAATTTAATTGTAACACCTGCTTACACAATCCAATTTCCTCCGCCGGACCGGTGTGTTTGCCGGCAACGTCCGAAAGTTTGATGGTGTTGACAGCATTCATTTCAGGGCTGGTTTTAATTTCTACCAGTTTTATCACCATGTTGAGTGGTTTCACACCTACATCATTGGTGAAAAAAGTTCCAATGCCATAGACATCATGGATTCTCCCGGCCACATATTTTTTAATTTCGGCTACTTTTTCCAGGTTAAGTGAATCACTGAAAACAATAGTTTTTGCTTTTGCATTGATTCTTTTCTGCTGATAAAATTTTAGCGCCTTTTCCGTAAATTCCAATGGATCGCCACTATCCCAGCGAATGCCATCGAAGAGTTTAGCGTATTTCGTATTGAAAGACTGGAAAAAGTTTTCAGTGGTAAAAGTATCGGTAAGGGCAATTCCCAAATCTCCCTGGTAAACATTCGTCCAGGCCTCCAGTCCGTAAAGGTTGGCCACACGATAGCCAAAGTGTGCCGCGTGGTACATGAACCACTCGTGTGGGTGAGTACCTATGGGTGTAAGGTTGTATTTGATGGCCAGGTACAAATTGCTGGTGCCTTTCAGATATTGACCGGCGTTGGCTTTTAAAGTGCCAACCACCTGGTCGTGCACACGGAAAGAAAAACGGCGGCGGGTACCAAAATCGGAGAAGTCCGCCTGCATCTCGGCCAGCTTCTGCGCTTTGTAGGCAGCTTTGTGCTCAACTTCAGCTGGTTTTTGCCCACTCAATTTGAAGTATAATTCTGAAATCAGGGCCATCAAGGGAACCTCCCACAGCACGGTACGATACCAATAGCTCTCTATCTCTACCTGCAGGTTGCCCCCTTCCTGGCTGATATGCACTTCTGCCGGATCGTAGCGATAGCCTTTGAGTAAATCGACGAAAACCGGGTCGAAGTAGTAGCAGCGGGCACTAATAAAGTCTGCTTCTTCTTTGCTTAAGCTTAATTGGGCCATACTGTGCACTTCTTCCTTCATTGCTTCGGCAAATCCCTCTGGAAATTCTGTGCCTGCCCGGTTGATGAAGCGGTATTTTACCCAGGCATTGGGATAGAGCTTTTGTACCGCGTTCATGGTTGTAAATTTGTAAAGGTCGTTGTCAGTAAAATGTTGAATTATCATGTTGTTTCTTTTTAAGGTTTTTCAATAAGTATAGCTTTTCTGCACATAGATGTAGATTTCTTGCTACTAATGCTTCGCAAAAGTAGCAGAAATGACGATTAATTTTGATGGGCTGCCTACCATGATTAAATTATTTCCTAATCCAATACCATCGAACTGGTTTCAAACTTCACGCCTTGCTGTTTGGCTTTTTTGTAAATGGGTTCTCCCAAATGGCCGAGGCCGGGCACATCCGACATGGTGTCTTCCAGCAGGTGCAAATGATTGCTGAGCTGCAGGTTCAGCAATTGCTTGAGGGTATTGGCCACGCAGTGTGATTTGGCTTCTCCGGCAATGTAGACATGATCGTAGGCTTGCAGAGTTGTTACCAGCGACTGGTTCATTTCCGTCTCCGGCACTTGCGGGTCTGGTATGTTGGCGCGTAAGGCACCAAAATGCTCGCTGAATGGGTAGCGACCTTTGGTCACCATCTGGTAGTAATTCCCCTGCCGCGCCCAGTCTGCCACCGCCTGCATCAATTCATTTTTCATGGCGGCGCCCCAGGAACCTATCAGGCAGTGCTCTGGCCAGATGGTGTGCGGGTATTCCTGCTTTTCGTATAGCGCCTTCAGGTAGGCAAGCACTTTTTCCGGCTGCCTGATGGGTTTCCAGCTGCCGTTTTCAACTTCATTTGCTGTTATATGGGAGAATGGTTGGGGCTGTTCTCCCTGTGCATTGCGCCAGAAACCGGGATGGGCGATATCCAGAGGATGATGATTGTCCTGGGTCATCACCACCTGGTCAATATTTTGGCTGTTTTTGCGGATGAAATCAGCAGTACGCTGCACATCTTCTACTGCCCCCGGCACAAATAATGCTCCCTCAGGATGGCAGAAATCATTTTGCATGTCAATAATCAGCAGGAGGTTTTTTATTTTTTTCATTGCATTATTATTATATTTCAAAATTGAATCCTTTTTCAACTAAAGCCTGATATTTTTCTCGATTAAATTGATAATAGCGGGCTGCCCGGTGAGGGGTACCTTCTTCTTTTTTATCCAGTGGCTCCAGGATGTTGTATTTCATGATTTTTTTGCGAAAATTGCGCCGGTCTAGTGGCTGTTGCAATATCGCTTCATAGAGGTTTTGCAACTGCGGCAGGGTAAATTGCTCCGGCAGAAGTTCGAAGCCAATGGGTTGGTAGCGTATTTTCCCCCTGAGTCTTTCTACAGCAAGTTTTAAAATCCTTTCGTGATCAAAAGCCAATTCAGGTACATTTTCAATGCTAAACCAGCGGGCCTTGCCAGCATCATCACCGGCTATGGGTTGCCATTCACTGTTGTTTACCAAAGCAAAATAAGCCACAGAAATAGTGCGTCCCCGTGGGTCTCTTTCCAGCTCACTGAAGGTGTACAGTTGCTCCATGAATATCTCCAGAAGGCCGGTTTCTTCCGCCAACTCCCTGCGAGCACATGCTTCGGTAGTTTCCTGCATGCGCACGAAGCCACCGGGAAATGCCCACTGCCCTTTGAAAGGTTCGATGCCTCTGGCGATAAGCAGCAGGTTGAGCTGGTTGCCATCAAAGCCAAAAATTACGCAGTCGGTGGTAACGGCTGGGCGGGGGTATTCGTAGCAATATTTACCTTTTTCGCTCACTCTTAGTGTTTATTTTACACAAAGGTAGAGTAAGAATTTTTATTAAGCAAGAATTATTGTGTAATTTTTACACAAAGGAAGTAAACCACGCGAAGACGCAGAGGCGCAAAGAAAGAAAGGCTGGAGTCATATAGACTGCTGACTCGTAGTGTCGCACGGCGTTCGACACGTAGAAATTGGCAACTCTTTTTCATCAACAAATCCACAAATGCTTTAAAATCGGGATCAGTAATTTTCTGATTCGCTTTACAATCAATTTCCTGTGCCGGGCTGTGAAGAGAGATAATGAAAAAAAGCAGGAAAGGTATGTTTTTCATTGATAAATCAGGTTTTACCTATCCATTATAAGAAAAAAAGCGGAGGTGCATGTTTCAAGGGGGAGCATTTCTTGCAGAATTATACCACGCGAAGGCGCAGAGGCGCAAAGAAAGAAAGGCTGGAGTCATATAGACTGCTGACTCGTAGTG
>CAZQEZ010000126.1:0-8747 GCA_964592475.1 uncultured Roseivirgaceae bacterium | reverse complement strand
CACGGCGTTCGACACTACGAAACAATCACCCCAATCCTAATCTCACATCTTCTCCTGCAAAAGCCTGACGATTTCTTGATGCCGTTATCCCTGGCCCGGTCAATGGCTTTAAAACCATCCTGGTCCACATGAATTACGTCAGCGCTTTGATGCATTTTTGGGTAAGTTGTCTTTGCTAATTGATTGATTTCAATCTTTTCAATCCATCTTTTTTACTTTCTTTTTCATCTGCTCATATTTTCCCCGCATCTCTTCCAGAGTTTTTTTATGTTTTTTATCATCGACTAAATTATGATATTCCTGCGGGTCATTTTGATGGTCGTACAATTCCTCGTTTTCCTTTCCGTTTTCATCACCCCAGCGGGTGTATTTCCAACGAGACGTTGTGATAGCCCCATCTTTCCCACCGTAGCTTACGGTGTAAGCAATATCTTCCGTATTTTTCATCTCGGGATTTCCCAGCATTGGCACAAGGCTTTTGCCCTGTAATATTGCTGGTGTTTCATTTTTAAGGCCGCATAACTCTGCCAGGGTAGGATAAAGGTCGATCAATTCTACCACTGATTGGGCAGAGGTGCTCTGGTTTTTCTCATAACCCGGGGCGGAAATGATCATGGGCACCCTGATACTTTCATCCCAAAGGCTGATCTTGGACCAGCAGTCGTGCTCACCCAGGTTGTAGCCATGATCGGAAATAAAAACTACGATCGTGTTTTCCCTGGCACCCAACCTGTCAAGGGCATCCAGCAGCCGACCCACCTGCTGGTCCATAAAACGCACACTGGCCAGGTAGGCACCTATGGTCTTTTTTTGCTGTTCTTCATTCATACCCCACACGTGCTCATTTCTTCTGCGCAATGCCTGTGGAGGTACATTTTTAGCAACTTTTGCAGGAGGCAAATTTATACTTTCCTCTGGGTAGGGTTCAAAACAATTTGCGGGAGCAATTAAAGGCACATGCGGCCTTACCATGCCCACCGCCAGGAAAAACGGCTGGTCGGCTTTAAACTTAACCCGATTAGTAGCGCCTTCCGGTATTTCCCTAACACGGTTTTCCAGGATAGCAATTGCCTGGCTGGTGGCTATGTAGTCGGTTTGAGTAATTTCAAATTCATCCGGCAAAATCATACTGGCAAAATTGGAGCCATAATGGTGGTTTTTGAGAGAGAGCAACTCCAATTTTC
Organism: uncultured Roseivirgaceae bacterium; assembly: GCA_964592475.1. Lineage (GTDB taxonomy): Bacteria > Bacteroidota > Bacteroidia > Cytophagales > Cyclobacteriaceae > CAZQEZ01. Next base: position 7,563 of record CAZQEZ010000126.1, on the reverse strand, counting down.
CCGGGCTCATGGTTTCCGGTGCCATCACATTGTATGCATAATCCCACGATTCCGGCACGTCGCTGCCTGCTTCACCTCTTTCAATACCTCCGGGTACCCCCATATGAAATATTTTAGAAACACGGGCAGTGTAATAACCATTCTCACGGAAAAATCCAGCCATGGTGGGATGGTCTGCCAGCGCGGGAGTTGCAGCCTTGTAACTTCCCAGTTGATAAGCATTGCCTGTTACTCCATTCGTTTCAGGGTACAGTCCACTCATAAATGAGGCCCTGGATGGCCCACAAATGGGATACTGACAATAAGCATTGGTGAATTTTACTCCCTGGTCAGCCAATTTGTCCAAATTAGGGGTGTGATCATTTATATCAAGATAGGGCCCGATTTGGGTATTAAGGTCATCGGAAATAATTAATAGTATGTTGGGCTTTTGGGCATTTATTTGCCAACTGATACCAATCAATAGTAAGGTCAGCAGCTTTTTCATAATTAATGGTTTTTCAATTTAATTCTATTTTCTTACCGGGTATTTTCCATCCCGTGCTTGGTTGTATTTAAGCGAGCCGTGATAATGTGGATAATGCCAGGCAAAGGTAAGACTCTTGATGCAATTGTTAAAATACCATGCTACACCATGCCGGCAAAACCCATAAATGCCATTGCTAATAAGCCAGCCACCAAAAGTGCAGCGGGCATCCCTTTCATGCCTTCCGGCAAATCGGCTAGTTCCAGTTGCTCACGAATTCCGGAAAAAATGATCAGGGCCAACCCAAAACCTACCGCTGAAGAGATAGCAAAAATTACGCTTTCAACTAGGTTGTAATCATTAGCAAAAACCAATAAAGCCACACCTAATATGGCGCAGTTGGTAGTGATCAAGGGTAAGAAAACTCCTAAAGCCTGATACAATGAGGGACTCACTTTTTTAAGCACAATTTCCACAATTTGTACCAGCGAAGCAATTACTAAAATGAAGGCGATGGTTTGCAGAAATTCAATCCCAAAAGGAATAAGGATATAATTTTGAATAAAATAAGTTACAATTGTAGCCAGCGTCATTACAAACATTACCGCTCCGCTCATCCCAATGGATGTAGAAATGCGGGAGGAGACACCAAGAAAGGGACAAATACCCAGGAACTGGGCCAACACAATGTTGTTGACAAAGATGGCCGATACTACAATTAATAAGTATTCCATAATTATTTCGCGTAACGTTTTTTCAATTGATTAATAATGGCGATCAGGTAACCAAGGGCAATGAAAGCGCCAGGCGCTAAAATAAATGCCAAAATAGCATCGCCGGGAATAAATTTGAATCCAAAAATGGAGCCACTGCCCAGTATTTCTCTTACCGCACCCAATAGGGTGAGCGCAAAGGTAAAGCCAAGGCCCATGCCCAATCCATCCAGCAAAGAAGTTTTGATGTTGTTTTTACTGGCAAATGCCTCTGATCTACCCAGCACGATGCAGTTCACCACGATCAAAGGAATGAATATACCCAGTGCAGCATGTAAGGCCGGGGCGAATCCTGCCATAGACAAATCCACTACCGTAACAAAAGATGCAATAATTACTATGAAAACCGGAATTCGCACCTTGTCAGGAATTAAATTTTTGATGGTAGATACCACTAGATTTGACATTACCAGCACAAATAAGGTAGCCAAACCCATACCTAATCCATTGATGGCTGAGCTGGTAACTGCCAGTGCCGGGCACATACCCAGTAATAAAACAAATACCGGGTTTTCTTTTATCAATCCTTTGCTGAAAATCTTCAAATTACTCATTACTTCCTCCTTTATCTGCTTTTTGGTAAACTTCCCAGGCATGTTGCACTGCTTCTGCGAAAGCCCTGGAACTGATAGTGGCCGCGGTTATGGCATCTACATCGCCCCCATCTTTTTTTACTTTTAAATTAAATTGCTGCGGATGCTTACCGGTAAACTGATCTTTGAATTGGGCATCGGCCATTTTGGTGCCCAGGCCCGGTGTTTCTTTATGTTCCAGTACATCTATGTTGATAATTTCTCCTTCCGGGTTAAAGCCCACCATTAGCCATACCTCTCCGGCATAGCCTTTTTTGGAATAGCTTCTTACAGCCGCACCTATATACTGACCATTATTTTCTGCCGGATAAATCTCTAAGCTATCATAGCCTTCAGGACCAGGAATTTTGTACATAGTCTCTACCGGGTTATTGGAAAAGTCTGGCATCACATTTTTGATGGCCTCCGTTTTTTTAGCCAATTTGGCTCGGGCTATTGGCTCTTTGGTAACTTCATATACGAAGCCTAAAGCAGTAGATGCTAGCAAGGTAACCACGAAAAGAGTAATTACCATATTAAACAATGTAGATTCTTTCTTAGCCATTTTTTACTACTCCAAATCTTTTTGGTTTTACATATCGGTTGATCAGCGGCACAAATCCATTCATAATCAAAATTGCGAAGGAAATGCCTTCCGGATAACCACCAAACACCCTGATTAAAATTGTGATTAAGCCAATGCCCACTCCGAAAATTAGCATCCCTTTAGGATGCATGGGTGAGGTAACATAGTCAGTGGCCATATAAAATGCACCCAGCAATGCCCCACCCGTGAGGATGTGGAAAAACGGATTGATATATTGCTCCGGATTGATGAGCCAAAGCAGACCGGCAAATAAAAACATTGAACCTATCAACGATACCGGAATATGCCAGGTAACAATTCTTTTATAAAGCATAAATAGCAGCCCCAGCAACAAAGCGAAGGCAGACATTTCACCCAAGCTGCCACTTTGCAGACCCCAAAAGAAGTCGCTGTATGCCGGGAGTTGATCAGAAATTTGACTTACCGTTTGCCCCTGGTCCAATCCTTCTTTTAAAATGCCCAACGGGGTGGCACCAGTAGACGCGTCTACCAGTGAAAGGCGCTCTTGCATGGGCTCAGGCCAGCTGGTCATGGCTACCGGAAATGATATTAGCAGAAAAACTCTACCTACCAATGCCGGGTTGAAAGGGTTATTTCCCAAACCTCCGAAGGACATTTTTCCTAATCCAATGGCAACAAGTGCTCCAATCAAAATTATATACCAGGGCAAATTGCTAGGCACATTGAAAGCCAGCAGAATGCCCGTTAGGATGGCTGAACCATCCATAATATTGGCTTCTCTTTTTAGCAAAAATTTGGCTATGGCCCACTCGAAAAACATACAGGCCATAATTGAAAACGTAGTTACAAACAAAGCCTGCAAACCAAACACATACACCGAAAAAGCCAGGGCTGGAAGCAAGGCTAATACTACCCCGAACATGATTTGTCGGGTAGATTGCTGATGATGTACGTGTGGCGATGGCGAAACGGTTAATAAATTAGTATTCATGTATCTTAAAGCTCCTTACAAATTTTCGTCACGATACTTTTTTCAATGGTCAAATTTATAAGGCAAAGAGATAATTAGCTATGACAAAAATCAGGTTATTAGCTAATGTTTGGCAGTATTGAATGAGGGGTGGGTTTTTGAACAAAGCATTATACATACTTTCAATTCAATGCCTAATATTTATATTTAGTTAGGATAATTTCTGCAAGTGACAGATTCAAAGATATGATATGTTAATCCAATTGGAGAATTAATTAACACATGTGCAAGAAAAAATCAACCTGAAAATTGATTTTTTTTGATGCTATACTGCACTGCCCTCAATTTGAATTGCTAAGGATCAAAGGTCCACTCGCTTCCGATTCTCAAGAGATGTTGATCATACCAGAAACTATATTAGCACGATTAAGCATATGAATCTTAAACAAAGCAGGCTATAATTCAGGTTGAATTGTGATAGGAATACTTTAGGAATCAATATATTACCCGGATAATTTATATCGCCCGGATCAATCAAAACTCTTTTTCGCCAAATTCGCTTTTGATAAATTTCGCTTTGTTTTTAGTCTTGTTGATCGTGTAGCTTAGGTTTACAATTACCACATCAACTTCATAAATATAGTTGGTAGTGGTAAAAAATTCACCTTCCCGGAAAGTGGTTATCCGCTGTTCGTTAGTATCCAGTAAGCCTATATCCATATTCAGCCATTGCACTGTAGCACGCAGCCGGTTGTCCATAAATCCTTTGCTGAAGGTTAGGTTGGGTGATAAAAACCGGGAATCCTCACCCTGGGCAGTATTTCGAGCCGAAATATAGTTTAACGACCATTGAATGCTGAAGTCGGCTGGTAATTTGAATGTTGTATTGGCATTGATGTTGTAAATCCAGCTGGAAGTATTCACCGGCCGGTTTTCAAAAGTGCCGTCTATTTAATAACGATACACATTACCACCGGCAAATGCCTGCCACCAATTGGTTAATTTTAATTCTGAACCAATTTCAAGCCCCAGGGAATTGCCTACACCAACATTGGAATATATCCGGTTCAGGATTGTATCGTTGTACACTGTATTTACTCTATTGACCAGGTTGTTTACATTTCGATAATAAGCGTTGGCAAAAAAAGAATTATTTCCCAATTCATGGATAATGCCTAGTTCAACCAGGTCAATGAATTCGGGTAAAAGTTCCGGGTCACCCTGTTCCAAAGTTTCCGAATGCTCCCTTTCAGGGAATGGATTCATTTTGAAGGTGGTAGTTCGCTCTATCCGGCGACTATACGCGGCCTTGATCCTGGTTTTGTCATTGATAGCATATTGTAAATTGGCCGATGGGAAAGGTTGTACAAAATTATAATGATAGGTAGTGTCTACTTCCCCGGCTTTATCCCGCAGGTCCAGTGTTCTGTCCATTAATTCAAACCTTAAACCTACTCCATAATTCCACCTTCCTTTTTCACCTGAAAGTTGCGCAAAGCCTGAATGTATAGTTCTTTTCAGGTCTACTTCACTGGAAAACTCGGGAACCAGTTCCCAAATACCGGTTTCATTATTTTTACGCTCGTATACAAAATTTCCGGTATGGTCTAAATCGCGGAACTGGTAACCTGCCTCAACAGTACCTATGCTGAAAGGGCTAAAAACATAATCAGCCTGAAATCGGATACCATGTAACGGATTATCATTTGTATTATATTCGTCCTGGTATACAATTTCCGTCTTTGGCCAACCCAGGTTCCGGTTAGTAGTAGGACCGCCCAACAAAGTATATTCATACAGTAATGAGGTTGATAACTTTGAATTGTTATTAAAATGACGGGTGTAATCAAAACTGCCAAGAACAAAATCACTTCTGCGTATTCTCAGGTTTTCATTATAGTATTGAAATGTATACAGCCTTTCACCTCCGGCAATGGCATGGTTATCATAATAAAGAATATCTGCCGTACGCTCTTTACTTCTTTTTCCTGCATAAAAACCAAGGCTAAAATTATTATTGAGGTCCGGCGTATAGCCAATGGTAAATCTTCCTGAATAATTCAATTCATCAAAGCTACGTTCTCCATCAGAGGGAAACCTGGTGAGCGTATCATTTATGTTGGTGTAAACATCTCCCACCCGGCGGCCGGCAATATCATTTCTTAAATAACTGGCTCCGGCAGATAGGTCCCATTTATCCTTGCGGTAGTTAAGTGTAAAATCAGCGCCATATCGCTGTGCATATGCTGCATTATTATAATCTTCAATACTAGGCATTCCAATTCGGGTATTAAATTGGGCAAATAAGCCATCGGTAGCACCTTTTTTGGTAATGATATTTATTATACCGGCTTTACCTTCAGGGTCATATTTTGCGGAAGGCGCGGTTATAATTTCTATATTTTGCAAAGCATTGGCCGGCAGTTGGTTCAAAATTACCGATGCCTCTGTTTGTATAGGCTTACCATTAAGTAATATCACAAAGCCGGTGGAACCACGAGTACTTATTTCTCCCTGAGCATTTACTGTAATAGAGGGCAGATTTCTCAATACATCGGTAGCGGTTCCTCCCTGGCTTACCTGAAATTTATCAGTTTCATAAACCTGTCGGTCCACCTTATGTACGGCAGTCACGTTTTCACCGTTTACCTGAATTTCATCCAGCATCTTTTGATTGGGCTGCAATGTAATTACTGGCAAGGCAAAATCTTCATTTCTTGTGAGGATTATGTTTGAAACCGTTTTAGGATCATATCCCATGAACTGGGCAATTAGATAATAGGTTCCCGGTTTTATGTTTTCAATTTTAAATTCACCATCCGGTTTGGTTACAGCCCCGGTCACCAAAGCACTATCATTTTGATTGTACAAGGCAATACTGGCGTATTCAATAGGTAAATTTTCTGAAGTATCTATTAATTTACCTGCAATGGTTTGTGAATATAATTCAGGAACTAATATCAATAAAAAATAAACAATAAAAGAAATTTTATTCATGCTCAAAGTATGTTTAGTCTGCAAAGAAAGCATATACAGACTTCTTGAACACGGTAGATTTTGGGCTAAGAATGGTAATATTATTCCTTCAGCCGAACCCTGTATTCAGAGGGAGTTAAAGTAGTGAGGGATTTGAAAAACTTCACAAAATTGGAAGGGTCTTTAAACTTTAAGTGATAAGCAATCTCTGCTATACTTAAAGAGGTGTGGGTGATCATATTTTTGGCCTCAAGTAGCAATCTTTCTCTAATGATATCGAAGGCAGAAGCTTGCATCACTGTTCGACAAATGGCATTGAGCCGTTTTACTGTTATATGCATCAAATCTGCATACTGCCCCACGGTTCTCTTTTCAATAAAGTGCTGATTGACCAGGGACTTAAACGTATAGAAATCAGTTGAGACCGAAATATTGTCCTGATTTTGGTTGGCATCAAGCGACAACACTTTCAATAGAACAAGATTTAGGTAGGCTTGCAGAATTTGTTGATTTCCATTTACTTTATATTCCGTGTAAAACTGAGACAACAATGCGCTTAAATTACCTTGAGTGGGAATATCAAATTTTGGCGGCATGAGGTAAAGCTTATTTAAGGTACTGTTGTGCATGGACAGGAATTCTTCTTTAAAAATAACAACATATCCTTCCGGTATTTGGGAAAAATCCCAGCAATGTACCTGACCTGGTTTAAGATAAAATCCAATCATAGGTTTAACATCATAATTTTGATCGTCGATGGTATGGGAACCTAAGCCTTTCGATAAAATGATAAATTCATGATAGCCAGCATGTTTATGTGGTTTGGTGGGCTTTATCACCGGTTTCATGCGCGATACCTTGATCAATACATCATTTGCAATCTTGTTTTTTGTCGCTAGTGTCATCATTTTAATAAGTTATATTTGTTAGCGGTGCATAGCTTTTTCTAAAAATGGCGCTTTGCAACAAATCATCTTTTACTGATCCCGAATGTAAATTTTTTATCTGCATAGACATCGTGTAAACGAATGTGGCTCAATACGTGTATCAATCTGAGAACCAATAGCAATCAATATTTTTATAGATCAACTATCAATTAATTAAAAAAGTTAAATTGCAGCCTATGTCATTTAATTTTACTTAATAATAGTATTTCGGCTCTATATGATTTATTGTGGAATATCCTTATTAGTAAATACAAGAAGACTTGAAATAATATTAAAATAATTCAATTTCAT
>CAZQEZ010000125.1:0-12407 GCA_964592475.1 uncultured Roseivirgaceae bacterium | reverse complement strand
ACTATGTAAGTAATTAATCGCATCTAAACCATTTTCTTGTACTACAAATCCATCAATTAATGGGTTTTTCTTGGCTAATTTTCCTACTAAAAAGGAAGCTATTTCATCGTCATCAATAAGAAGCAATTTATTATTCATTTTACTTAGTTAAAAAAAACTCAAAAGAATCTAAGCAAATAAAATGCCATTAACTAGCAATCCATCTTCATGTTTTGGGGTTTTAATAAATTATTTCATTTTTTTTATCGTTTGATAACATTGAAAAGTCCTCACAGTTAAATTAATATAAACATAAATAAATGTATAATATAAAATTTTTTGAACTATGAATTTTGACAAATATGCAAACGATGGCCATACATTTGTAAAACACCTAGCAAATGAATTTAACCATCCTGACGAAGTAAACCGTGCTGGTATAATTTTAGAATCCGTTTTACATGCTTTAAGAGATAGAATTTCTATAGAAGAAAACTTTGATGTGATATCTCAATTACCAATGTTTATGAAAGCAATTTATGTAGACGAATGGAAATACCGTAAAAATGTAGATCGCTTGAAAAGTTTGCAGGAGTTTACTCAAAAGGTAAAAGAAGAGCAAAGTAAGTATGGAGAAAAAGAATTCAACTGGAATGAGTCTACCGAAGAATTAATTGAGCGAACTATTGGATTAATTAGCGAACGCTATTGGAGCGAAGGATTAATCAATGATATAAAAGCTAATCTTCCAGCAGATATCCATAAAATATTTGAGAAGGTAGAAACACCCTAAGTATTATTGAAGAAATACATTCCTTGCCATGACTTTTCATGGATAAGGTTTTTTTCTACTTAACTTGTAAATTTATCACACGCAAATGGCCCCGATTAGGGGCTGTTTTTATATTGATGGTGGTACCTCACTCACAAATCTCTCTATGGATGTTACAGGGCGTAACTTTATTTACAAAATGAATTAGATTATTAAAAATATGTTCTACTATTATAACCCCAAAAGATAAGCATTAAAAAAAGCATTCATAAGCGGCCAATGATGTAAAAGGCCTAAACAAATACAAATATATTTTTTAAGTTTGAAATAATATTGCACACGTCAAGTTTAGTAATTGAAAATAAAAATTGGCAATGAATTATCAAAAGTTAATACAAAAATATAATATTCAGGCGCCCCGTTACACCAGCTACCCTACAGTACCTTTTTGGCAAATAAACCAAATGGATAGTGGAGCTTGGTTTGAGTTGGTAAAGCAGACTTTTGATGAGAGTAATCAATTGGGTATGAGTCTTTATATCCACTTGCCATATTGTGAAAGCTTATGTACATATTGTGGTTGCAATAAGCGAATTACAAAAAATCATTCAGTGGAAGAAACATATATCACGGCTGTATTAGCTGAATGGAAAATGTATTTACATCAATTTACTACCAAGCCAGTTATTAGAGAAATGCACTTGGGTGGAGGCACACCCACTTTTTTTAGTGCTAATAATTTACATTGGCTGGCCAATAATATATTGAAAGAAACCATTGTACATAATCAACACGAATTCAGCATTGAAGGTCATCCTAATAATACTAAAACAGAACACCTGGAAGCTTTAGCTGATTTAGGTTTTAATCGCGTGAGCTTTGGAGTACAAGACTTTGACTTGAAAATACAAAAAACGATCAACAGGATTCAGCCTTATGAAAATGTTGAGAAGGTAACCCATACTGCGCGTAAACTCGGGTATCAATCAGTCAATTTCGATTTGGTGTACGGCCTGCCTTTTCAAACTAAAGCTATTATTACCCATACAATGGATCAGATAGCCAAGCTGATGCCTGAGCGAATTGCATTTTACAGCTATGCCCATGTACCCTGGAAAGCGAAGGGACAACGGGGCTATACCGAAACTGACTTACCAGATAATGAGAAAAAAAGAGAACTATATGAAACCGGTAAGGAATTGTTACTCGCTTTAGGTTACGAAGATATAGGCATGGACCATTTTGCTTTACCAGGAGATGAATTGTTAAATGCTAAAAAAGAAAAACGACTTCATCGTAATTTCATGGGTTATACAACCTCTAAATCTCAGTTGTTAATTGGCTTGGGGTCATCTTCTATTAGTGATGCTAAATATGGCTACTGTCAAAATAATAAAGTAGTGGAAGAATATGTAGCGGAAATTGACAATGGAAAGATGGCATTAACAAAAGGTCATTTTTTGTCAGCTAAAGACCTTGTAATAAAAAATTTTATTCTTGATCTAATTTGCCAAAATCAAGCTGCTTTGAATGAAAAAATAAAGGCAACTTTGAATGAAAACGCCTGGCAAAAGCTAGAAATAATGCAACATGAGGGGCTTATCAGCATCAATGATGATCAATTGATGGTACATGATTTAGGTAAACCATTTATTAGAAATATTGCTATGATTTTTGATGATCATTTAAAAATAAAACAGGAGGAAAAAAACTTATTTAGTAAATCAATATAAACTTTAGCTTTTGCTGCCATGTATCTTTCCAACAGATGCTCTGCTGAATTTTTGATCATCCATAAATCACCTTTCTATTTATAATTTAATAAAAAATAGCTTTTGCAGTGACAAAAGCTATTGTTTATTGAAAACACACTACTATGCTATTTCGTGCTTTAATTTTGATTGGACGTTTTGGGAATTTGTTCTAGGGTAATTATCAAAGCTTGCCCTGGAGTCCATCTTATTTTTTCTGTTAGCATTGGTTATTGAATTGAATATAGCTAAAGCGGGAAAATACGCTTCACTACTGGCTACTAAGGCACTATCTTCCAACTTTTTTATCAAATCTTTTAGCGGCTTGTAAACTTTTTTAATTGAAGCTATTAAATCAGCGTCTTTTTGAATTTCTTCTAAATCAACCTCTTCAGGAATTAGCTCAGGATACCTTTCTGCTTTTTCAAGAACATCAAATACAAAGGAAACAGTTGCATTCCCCATATGTGGTATTGATTGCCTTTCTTCGTCAGATAGAGCTACCAAATTTTTAAGCTTTTTATCAATTTTATTAATTTGAGATAAGATCTCTTCGACGTCATTATTTTTTATTGATGTGGAGATTTTGTTGGCGAATTGCATGGCTTAATATCTTTAATGTGAAAAAAAATAACTGTATTAAATGGTAACATTTTCTTGCCTTCAAAAAGTTCTAAATCACACTAAAATTTTGGATTAAATTATTAAATATTCTTTTTTTTCCGCTATTAATTATATAAATACTAAAAATAATGGTTACCATTCCAATTAAATGACTTGGCAAAATTTTCTCTCCATCCAGCAGTCCCCACGCCACAGCTACTACAGGAATTAAATAGGTAACAGTGCTGGTGAAGACAGGAGTGGTAAGCTGAACCAATTTATTGAAAATCACTAAAGCAAAGCCCGTTCCTATAACTCCTAAAATGAGTATAAAGCTGAGCGATTGAAGGGCTGGAGCAGCATTATAAAATCGAGCTGTAAAATCTGTCATGGAAAAAAGATAGGCTAATGCCAATGGTCCTACCAACAAAAGACTTACACTGGTAATAACCCCGGGCGATAAATCTTGCAGGTAGTGTTTGATCAAATTAAGATTGGTTCCGTAAAATACTGTTGCTAAAACAACGAGTAAAGTAAAGAAATTTATGCTATACCAAAACGCATCAGATGACCCTGAAAAGACAAGTAGAAAACTACCCCCAAACCCAACAGTAATTCCTGCTAAATTTTTACGAGTTAGATTTTGTTTGAAGAAAAATACTCCTAAAATTAACACGAACAATGGCGTAAGTGCATTTAATATTCCGGTAAGTGAACTAGATAACTGAGTTTGTGCTGTTGCAAAGAGGAAAGCAGGTAAAAAACTACCTACTAATCCTGACAAGAACAGTAGTTTCCAGTGAGCTCTTCTCAGGTTTTTTAAAGCTGGCAATGAGAAGGGCAATAATACAGCCGCGGCAGATATAATGCGCACTGCGCCCACTTCACCGGCAGAAAAAACCTCCAGACCTTTTTTCATTAAAATAAAAGAACTACCCCAAATCAATGCCAATGATAATAATAATAACCAGCTATAAAACACCTGATTAGTTTCCAAAAATCTCCTCATTATTCCACAAAACTTATCTCTACAAATCGCTCACTTACCTCATCCAAAATACCATGCAGCTCTGCAATAGAAACAGATTCAACTAATAGCTTTCTATAAGGCTTAAAATCGGGTATTCCTTTAAAATAATTGGTATAATGACGTCGCATTTCGAAAATTCCGGTTTTTTCACCTTTCCATTTTACAGAAAAGTCGAGATGTTTTTTTGCAACTGTTACTCTTTCAGCCAGAGAAGGAGGATGTAAGACCTGACCCGTTTTAAAATAATGTTTAATTTCTTTGAATATCCATGGATATCCAATAGATGCCCTACCAATCATCATACCGTCTATGCCATAATTATTTTTATATTCAAGAGCCTTCTGCGGAGAATCAATATCTCCATTGCCAAATATCGGAATATGGATGTCCGGGTTATTTTTTACTTCAGCAATATAACTCCAATCTGCCACACCTTTGTACATTTGCTTTCTGGTACGACCATGAATAGTGAGGGCTTTTATTCCCGCATCCTGTAGCCTTTTAGTTACTTCTACTATTTTTATGGTATTATCATCCCAGCCTAGCCTGGTTTTCACGGTCACCGGTAATTTCACCCTTTTTACTATCTCCGAGGTCATGGCTTGCATTTTAGGCAGATCTAGTAATATGCCAGAGCCAGCTCCTTTACAGGCCACTTTTTTTACCGGACAACCATAATTAATATCTATTAGCTCAGGTTGCGCTTCTTCGGCAATAGCGGCGGCTTCTCGCATAGAATCAATTTTATCACCAAATATTTGAATGCCAATAGGGCGTTCATCATCATAAATATCTAGCTTTTGGCGACTCTTGGCAGCATCTCGAATCAATCCCTCAGAGGAAATAAACTCAGTATACATAAGGTCGGCTCCATTTTCTTTGCAAACTGCTCTAAATGGCGGATCACTCACATCTTCCATAGGTGCAAGCAGAAGCGGGAAATCTCCTAGTTCAAGTTTTTCTATTTTAACCAAATTATTCAAATTTTGCCGTAAATTTACGGCAATTATGGAAAACTACACGGAAAAACCACCGCTAACCGGCAGAATGCATCCAATGCTTTCGTTATTATCAATTGTATTAATTGCTGTTGGTTTTTTGTTTATTGGCCAATTACTAGGTCTGGCAATTGCATCAGCAGTGCTATCTTTTTCCTTAGAAGAATTTTTTCAATTACTTGATTACTCCGAAATATCAGAAAAAGAACGTTTGGCTTTGTTTATTCTTCAAGGCTGCGTTGCATTATCAGCATTTATTTTAAGTCCTATTTTTTATCTTAAATTAATAGAGAAAAAATCGCTCTCAAAATTATCATGGAGTAAACTTACGCTTTTGGCCGTGGTGTTAACAACAATAATAACATTTTCGTTCATGCCAGTTAACTCTTTAATAATAGAATGGAACATGGGGATTGATTTTCCTGATTTATTGGAAAACTGGTTTAGAGATAGAGAGGATGAAGCCCAGCAAATAACAAAAGCACTCACTAATTTTACTTCACCAAATTATTTCATATTAGCCTTTATTGTTATAGCCATAATTCCCGCTATAGGCGAGGAGCTTGTTTTTAGAGGACTAATTCAAAACAAGCTTTGGGAAGCCAGTAATATACATGTTGCCATATGGGTAACAGGAATTTTGTTTGGAGTCATTCATTTACAATTTTATGGAGTAGTGCCACGAATTCTTCTGGGTATTCTTTTTGGCTATTTATATTATTGGTCAGGCACTTTGTGGGTGCCAATCATAGCTCATTTTCTCAACAATGGCATTACGCTTATTGCGCTATACATGTATAATTCAGGAGCTGTAGATTATGACCTGGAAAATCAAGAAATGCCTTTGTCAATTGTAATTCTTTTTGTAATAATATTTATTTCAGCACTTCTATATTTTAAAAAAGTAATGGAACAAAAGAAAAATGAAGGATTGGTGCAGGGTTTATGATACTGAATTGGAACACAGAGCTGAAATTGTTAAATCTATATTAATTGAAAACCAAATCATGGCTGTGGTAGTAAACAAAAGTGACAGCATGTATAAAGTCTTTGAAAAATATGAATTACATGTTGCTCCTGAAAACGTACTAAAAGCCCTAAAAATTATTGAAGATGATATTAGTTTTAAATAGACTTAGCGGGATCAATAATCTGGCATTAAGAATTATTACAGCTTTTGTTGGTGCCGTTATAGTAATAACAAGCATTATTTACAGCTTTTGGACCTATTTTGCTATATTTTTTCTCATTTGTTTATTCTCAATTCTGGAATTTTATAAGCTGGTGGGTGTAGATGGCATGTTGCCGCTGAAAACATGGGGTACGCTTACCGGGCTTGTCGCGTATACTACCACCTTTTTAGTAGAAGCCGGTTTTATTGAGGCAAAGTATTTTTTTGTAATATTCCCCTTATTGTTTTTAGTATTTTTCATTAAACTTTATCGTAAAACCGACAAAAAGCCATTTACTAATATAGCATTTACCTTTTTAGGAATTTTATATGTGGCGGTCCCTTTTTCATTATTACATGTTGTAGCATTTTGCAAAGAAAGTTATGGTTTTGAAGTTATTTTAGGTGTTTTTTTAATCAATTGGGCAAATGATACCGGTGCCTTTTTTGCCGGTACCAAATTTGGCAAAACCAAACTCTTTAAGAGAATATCACCAAAAAAAACCTGGGAAGGTTTCATAGGTGGCATGCTACTTTCACTTGCCATGACTATTGGCCTAATTTATTACACAGAACAATTTCAATTTTGGCAATGGTTGGTAATAGGCACTATAGTAGTTGTGGCCGGCACATATGGCGACTTAGTGGAATCGCTTTTCAAACGATCGATTTTAATAAAGGACTCAGGAGCAGCTTTACCTGGCCATGGGGGCTTTTTAGATCGTTTCGATGCATTAATGTATTCATTGCCATTCATTGCAGTATTCCTAAAACTTTTTTAATTAATAGACTGTAAGAAAAGGGGAAACATCCTTCATATATTTAATATTATTTAAAAAATAAAAAATAATCACCTATTTGCTCTGGTATATTAAAAACTTCATAATTTAGCGGCCTGATTTAAGATTAACAAATGAACAACATGTATAAAGAGCCAGCTCCAATTACCGACAAAGAAAATCCCTTTGAATCGATGATGGTACGTTTCAGGATTGCAGCTCAAATCCTTGGTTTGGATGAAGAAATTTATAATGTATTAAAATCCCCTGACAAGCAAGTAATTGTATCACTACCGGTTACTATGGATGATAGTTCAATCCAGGTGTTTGAGGGTTATAGAGTAATTCATTCCAATATTTTGGGCCCATCCAAAGGAGGAATAAGGTATGACATGGGTGTAAACGTGGATGAAATAAAAGCGCTTGCTGCCTGGATGACCTGGAAATGTGCAGTAGTAGACATACCTTACGGGGGCGCAAAAGGCGGCATTCGTTGTAATCCACGGCAAATGTCTGCCGGTGAAATAGAAAGGTTAACGCGTGCTTATACTACAGCTCTGACCGAAATATTTGGACCTGACAGGGATATACCCGCTCCCGATATGGGCACCGGTCCTCGAGAAATGGCCTGGCTAATGGATCAATTTTCCCGGGCACAGGGTATGACAGTAAATGCGGTAGTTACAGGTAAACCATTAGTACTAGGTGGATCGTTGGGTAGAACTGAGGCAACTGGTCGAGGCGTTATGATATCTGCATTGGCTGCCATGGTAAAACTAAAAATAAACCCGTACCAAGCTACATGTGCAGTACAAGGATTTGGCAATGTAGGCTCTTACGCAGCCCTTTTACTAGAAGAAAGAGGGGTTATAATTAAAGCTATAAGTGACATTTCCGGGGCTTACTACAATGAAAAAGGTATAAACATAAAAGAAGCTATTGATTACAGAAACACCAGTGATGGCACATTAGAGGGTTTTAGCGGAGGTGATAAAATCGAACCCAAAGAGTTACTTACTTTAGAGGTGGATGTATTGGTGCCTGCCGCCAAAGAAGATGTGATTAACGATAAAAATGCCTCGCTAATAAAAGCTAAACTAATAGTAGAAGGCGCAAATGGCCCAACATCTGCTGTAGCAGACAAACTCATCAATGAACAAGGAATAACAGTAGTACCCGATATATTAGCCAATGCCGGAGGTGTTACCGTTTCTTATTTTGAATGGGTACAAAACCGGCTTGGTTACAAATGGACTAAAGAAAGAGTAAACCGTAGATCGGATAGAATTATGAAGGCAGCCTTTGATAATGTATTTAATAAATCACAGGAATACGATATTCCTATGAGAATAGCAGCCTATGTTGTAGCCATTGATAAAGTGGCCAAAACATATAGGTATCGTGGTGGTTTTTAATTAGTTCTATATAAAAATTTATTTATGAATATTCACAAAGAAGGACACAAATTCTTAATAATTTCATTTTTATTGTTATTAATTATTAATCTGGCAGTATTTTATTTCTTGCCGGATTATCTATGGATCAAGAACCTTGTATTGATCGGGAGTGCAATACTGTACATTCTATTTTTGCAATTTTTTCGTAACCCTAATGTAATTTCTGAAATTAATGATAAATATGTTTTGGCCCCGGCTGATGGAAAGGTTGTGGTAATTGAGGACACAGAAGAAAATGAATATTTAAATGATAGCAGGAAGCAAATATCTATTTTCATGTCACCGGTAAATGTACATATCAATAGAAATCCCGTAAGCGGAATGGTCAGATATTTTAAATATCACAAAGGCAAATATCTGGTAGCCTGGCATCCTAAATCAAGTACTGAAAATGAACGCACCACCATGGTTTTGCAGTTGAAAAATGGTATAGAAATACTGGTGAGGCAAATAGCCGGAGCAATGGCAAAGCGAATAAAATTCTATATTAAAGAAGGAGAAGAGGTAAAACAAGGTGCTGAATTTGGATTTATTAAGTTTGGATCACGTGTAGATGTTTTTTTGCCTCTCGATTCAGATATTAAAGTAAATATAGGAGATAAAACCAAGGCCGGCAAAACTATTCTAGCAGTTTTAAACGAGTAAGCAATTGGTTTAATAAAAACTTTCCTTGTTACCAAAATTTTCCACAATACTAAATCGGGCAAATAACTCTTCGCTGTACCAATTCAATTGTCTGGTTTTTTTTACCGCTTCTGCATGGTTTTTACCTTGATAAGCAAATTTTCTAATGGCTTCCTGATTGGGCCAAATGCTAAAGGTTGCTTGTTCAATTAGTGGTGCTTCGCCAATACCTTTACTAAATATTACTTCCTCATTTTTGCCTATTTGGCTGCTTACCTGAGGAACAAACCTCCAGAATTGCCACATTAATCTCTTTTTAATCGAGGCCCTGGTTATAACCCCCACCTGCTGATCCACTTGTAAAGCCGAAACTCTCTGGCTAAAGGGTTGTTGATTATCCCAAAACCCATGTGCTCCAATTGGCTGCATTATTACATTCCACTGTACTTCACTTTCATTTGCATAAAGCTGATAAGCAGCATTGGATAGAAGTTTCTGCTTATTTTCTTTATCATCTTTGAAAACTAACAACAAGCAATAAACATTAAAATCTGGCCGCACGCTAAAACCTCTTCCTGCACCACTTCCCATAAATTTTGCAAAGGTTAAATCAGGATTTTCTTTTAATAGTGTTCTGGCTACCGGAACGTTTTTAAATGCCCACCACTTTTTTCCTTTACCAAATTTAAAAAACGAAATGCTAACCACTACTTTGTTTGATTATAATTTATAAAATAGCTAAACAAATAATTTTGAAATGATGTTTAGACGATTAAATAAATAAGTAGACAAAGTGAAAAAAGTTGGGATTGTAGGAGCGGGAATTGCAGGGATCGCAACAGCCGTAAGATTAACAACTAAGGGCTATCAAGTAGAAGTATTTGACGCAAACACTTATCCCGGAGGTAAACTTTCGGAGGTAAAAATAAATGGTTACCGTTTTGATGCAGGTCCATCACTTTTTACCATGCCTCAATATGTAGACGAGCTTTTCGAACTGGCTGGAAAGCACCCACGAGATTATTTTGAATATGAGCCTTTAAAGATTGCTTGTCGCTATTTTTATGAAGATGGAACTATCATCAATGCTTATACCAACCCTGATAAATTTGCCAGTGAGGTAAATCAAAAATTGGGAGTAGAAGAAAAAGTTATTTTAAATCACTTGAAGCATGCTGCTAAAATCTATAAAGCGGTAGGTAAATTGTTTTTGGAAAAGTCGTTGCATAAAATAAGCAATTATCTTTCATTCGATACATTAAAGGCATTGTTTTACTTACCTGGAGTAGATTTATACAAAACATTGCATCAATCAAATCAATCAAGACTCAAGCACCCTAAGCTAGTCCAGCTATTCAATCGTTTTGCTACTTACAATGGCTCCAGTCCTTATTTGGCACCAGGCATACTTAACGTAATTCCAAACCTTGAACATAATATTGGCGCTTATTTTCCTAAAGGTGGCATGTACAGCATAACCAATAGCCTTTATGAATTAGCAAAAGAAATTGGAGTGAAATTCCATTTCAATCGACCTGTTGAGCAAATTTTGACCACGAATAAGAATATTAAAGGACTAGCCATTGGAAATGAAAAAGTTGATTTTGATAAGGTGATTAGCAATGCTGACATATTTCCTACTTATAAAAACTTATTAAAAGATGAGAAAATTCCCAAAATATTGCAGCAAAAACGGTCCAGTTCTGCATTAATCTTTTATTGGGGCATAAAAAAAGAGTTTTCTCAACTGGAATTACACAATATTTTATTTTCCAATTCTTATGAAGAGGAGTTTGATTTTATTTTCAATCAAGGTAAAATTCATCAGGACCCTACCGTATACATCAATATTACTTCTATCTACAATGCAGGAGACGCTCCGGCAGGGCATCAAAATTGGTTTACCATGATTAATGTACCACCCAATACTGGTCAGAATTGGGATTTGCTTATTGCACAGGCCAGAAAAAATATTATTGATAAGTTGACACGAATGCTGGGTGAAAATATTGAAGAATCAATTACCGCTGAAGCAATTTTGGAACCCAGGACCATAGAAAGTAAAACTTCCTCTTACCAGGGAAGTCTTTATGGCGCCAGTCATAATCAGATGATGGCTGCCTTTCATCGTCACCCCAATTTTAGCCAGCATATTAAAGGACTATATTTTTGCGGTGGAAGTGTGCATCCAGGTGGTGGCATTCCGCTTTGTCTGTTATCGGCCAAAATTGTTGAAGATACAATAAAGTAAATAATGACAAAGATTACTTCTAACTAATAATATAATAAGCTAAAAATATTTCGAACACGAAAATGATTAAAAATAAAAAAACAACCATAAGTATTTTTGTGCTTATCGTTACTCACCTGGTAGGTTTAGTTGGCTTTCTTACTGAATATCAAAGTTTATTCATGCAAGCCACTTTCTTTCATTTGTTTATTTCAGCTGCTATTTTACTTTATAACCACAAGGATTGGAATAGAAACTTTTTAATATTTGCAGTTATCGCATTTAGTATTGGTTTTCTAATTGAAGTTTTAGGAGTTGCTACAGGCATTATTTTTGGCAATTATCAGTATGGACCTACTTTAGGAATAAAAATTTTTAATGTGCCACTAATCATTGGAGTCAATTGGTTGATGCTGGTCTACTTAGTAGGCATAATGCTAAATAAGCTTGATAATAACATCTGGCTGAAAAGCATCATCGGTGGCGGATTACTGGTTTTTTTGGATGTTTTTATTGAACCGGTGGCCATGCAACTGGATTTTTGGGGTTGGGAGAATCAGGAAGTACCGCTATTAAATTATCTGGCCTGGTTTATTGTAGGAAGTTTTTTGGTTTTCATCTTTAATGCATTAAAGTTTAAAAAATCAAATCCGGTAGCAGCGCCATTGTTTATCATTTATCTTACTTTTTTTATTACCATCAATGTTTTGGTAGTGATGTAAAAGTATTATTCCTGGCAAAAATTCACCATTGGAAAAGACTTTAAATATTCTTAGCGATCTTTATAATGTCAGATAATTTGACATCCATAATCTCTGCAATTTCCTGGAAAGTGTGTTTTTCACTTTTAATAAGTTTAATGACCGAAGATTTTTTCTTTTCCTCTACTCTCCTTCTTTCTTCTTGTACTCTGCACATTTCATCTTCCATCCGCTTTCTTTCATCTTCTACTCCCTCCTTATAAAAAGCATCTTCTTTTATGTCGTATTCTATTGGCATCTTTTTTACAGCTG
>CAZQEZ010000124.1:0-12448 GCA_964592475.1 uncultured Roseivirgaceae bacterium | reverse complement strand
CATTGCCGGCAATGAGAAGGTGATGGAATACTACGCTATGAACAAGGCCTCCGTATATCGAATTACCCGCTACGATGTGTTAAGCCTGCAATACCGTTTACCAAACTTTGTGCTTCGCCTGCCTTATGAATTGCTCAACCGCATGAACCGCAATAAATTGAAAACGACCGATAACGATTTGGTAAAATCTATCACGCACCATGACTACCTGGTGAGCGAGTCGCCAGGAACCAGTTTGGATTTATTTTACGTAATGGAGAAGTGACGGGAGAAAAGCGAGTTTAATTTTTGAAATGAATTAATTATTCTTGTTTAGGTAATATTTTAAAGATTGGAGTTACTGGTTTATAATTTCTGCAATCATCTTTTTCACAGTATCTCCTGCCTCTACAGGCATCAAATACCAAGTCACCTGGTAATTCATTTCTTCACCTGGAGCTATCGTTGTATATTTTGAGTGATTTTCCAGCTCCACAAATTTATTGTTCGGATCGTAATAAATCTCAATTGGACTTTGTTCAGGAGCAATATCTATTGTAGTTACTACAGGAAAAATTTTAATAAAAAGAAGGCCCTGATTTCGGTATGCCAGTATTGGTTTGGCATGGTCAATGAAAATTTTTTTTGACCGTGTCAGTTCTTCTGTAAATTCAAGATTAGATAACTCTCCAGTACTATCATTAAGCCAATAAGCTTTACCATTAAACGGCACCCGAGTATTTTCCCAAAACCCAATAGCTATGCTTTTACTGCCATTATTGATATAAGAATAGGTGATTTCGAAAGCCGACTTTCCAGCTACCGGCGATATGGTTTTACACAATTGTAACCCCAGGTAGGCATTGTTATTACTGCAAACTTTAATTATTTGGTCATTACTTTCTACTATTTCGTAAGGCATTTTGTCTAAGGCTGGCGGGGGAGGCCAGTTCCAGGCATGCTGCGGTGCTGGCCACAAAGTGCTGCCCCACATAATATGTTCATCATCACGCTTAATTTTCAATACTTCCAGATCATTATATTGCAATGATGATATTCTACCACCTATTTGTGGTGCTACTTCAATTATAAGCTTCTTATGATTGATCTGTATTGAATCCTGAATCGAAAAAAAAAGAAGATGCATATAAATAGACAATCCTAACCACATGTATATAATAATTAATTAATTTAGTATTCTTGTAAAACGTTTATTTAAAATTTATGTCACGCAAATGAAAGGAAAATACATCAATCCTTTTACAGATTTTGGATTTAAAAAGCTTTTTGGAACAAGAAAGGAAATTGCAATTGATTTTCTCAATACGGTATTGCGTTATGAAAATGACGAGTTTGTTAAAATAATAGACTTGACCTATTCTGATCCGGTAAAAAGAGGTAAAGGAAAGCAAGACCGAGGAGCTGTGTTTGATTTATTCTGCACTGATGAGTCTGGCAAGAGCTTTATTATTGAACTTCAAAATTTACCTCAAGAATTTTTCAAAGATCGGTCTCTATTTTACAGCACCTTTCCTATTCAAGAGCAAGCCCCTCAAATTTCTGGTTGGAACTACCAATTAAATCACGTTTTTTTTGTAGGTATTCTAAACTTTACTTTCGATGTGCAAAAGTCAATGGTAAGGCAAGTGGCTTTAATTGATAAAGTAACTGGCAATATATTCTACGAAAAGCTCAACCTGGTATATCTTGAGATGCCTAAATTCAATAAAAAAGAAAGTGAGCTTGAAACTAAATTTGATTATTGGATGTATTTATTAAATAATCTTCCTAATTTAAAAAAAGAACCTGAATGGCTGGAAGGTGAAACGTTTGAATTATTTGTTAATTTAGCCAATATTGCTCAGTTAAATAAAGAAGAAATGAGAACTTATGACGAAAGCTTAAAAAACATGTGGGATAATTATTCCATTAGAGAATTCGCTATTAAAGAAGGTAAAAAAGCAGGAATGGAAGAAGGATTTGAAGAAGGACTGGAAAAAGGACTGGAAAAAGGAGTGGAAAAAGGAGTGGAAAAAGGACTGAAAAAAGGCAAAATTGCAATTGCCTCAGCCATGAAAAATGCCGGCGAGCCATTAGATAAAATTGTAAATTATACTGGATTAACTATTGACGAGATTAAAAAAATTTAACTTTTAATCTCATCAATAGCTATAGTAAACAGCTCATTTTTTTAATTTAAAGGCCAGGTAGCTGTCCCCCTTGGCTGTACCCATTTTATCACCTCCGCTAGCAATTACTAAGTACTGCACACCATCTACCATGTAGGTACTTGGAGTAGCATACCCACCTGCAGGTAGTTTATATTTCCATAATTCCTGTCCAGAATTTCTATCAAAGGCTCGAATATGCTCGTCTTTACTCGCAGCAATAAAAATGATGTCTCCGGTAGTGACAGTTGGACCGCCATAATTTTCTGTACCGGTTTTGGGTATACCTTTGGTAGTTAGTTCCGAAAACTCTCCTAATGGTACTTGCCATAAAATTTTTCCCTCATTTAAATCAATGGCGTTAAGGGTTCCCCAAGGTGGTTGCACTGCCGGGTAACCGTTTTGATCAACAAATTTATTATATCCTGTTGAGCGGTAGGGCAACACATTTTTATCCATTCCCAAATCATGCACATTATCAATCTCAACTTCTACTTCCTTTTTTAGCAGAAAATCAATAACCGCCAACTTCTGCTTTTGACCAATATGATTAAAGGCAGGCATCATACCCTTTCCTAGGTTCAACAATGCCATCATAGAGTCTTTGTCATAGTTCTGATCCACCCCAATAAGTGAAGGATAAGAACCTCCGCCATCACCGTTCATATCATCTCCATGACAGACAGCACACTGTAGATTATATACTTGTTGACCTAATTCATGAGTAGTAGTGGGTTGCTCTCCTTTTTGAAAAGCAGCTCCTGTTTCTACCATGGCAAGTATCCATGGCATTACGCTGCCATTTACATACATAATTCCATTTTCATCTACCGCGGCCCCTCCCCATTCGCCACCGCCATCAAAGCCCGGGAAAATCATGGTACCTTCAAAACTTGGAGGAGTAAATTGGGCAAATGATTTCGTTTTTTCCCATTTTTCAACTAACTGCGGATATATCGATGAATCTATTTTAGAAATCATATCACGCCTAAATACTTGTGGAGCAAATGGAGGTGGCTTAGCAGGTATTGGTTGTGTTGGCCAGGGTTCTTCTCCAATCAAAGCTGTTTCAGTAGGCACGGGTTCTTCATTAATTGGAAATAAAGGCTCACCAGTAATTCGGTTAAATAAGAAAACATAAGCATGTTTGGTTATTTGAGCTACGGCTGGAGTAGGCCTACCTTTATGCATCACTGTTACTAAGTTAGGTGGTGCTGGTGCATCTCGGTCCCAAATATCATGATGTACCAGTTGGAAATGCCATTTCCTCTGCCCAGTTTCGGCATTTAGCGCCAGTAGGCTATTAGCAAAAAGATTGGCACCTTTTCGATTGGCTCCATAAAAATCATAAACAGCTGATCCGGTTGGCACATAAACAATACCTCTTTCGCTATCTAAACTAACTCCGGCCCATGAATTAGCCCCGCCAGAATAAGTATATGCATCTTCAGGCCAGGTATGATAACCGAATTGCCCCGGCTGAGGCACTGTGTAAAATGTCCATTCTATTTCACCGGTATCTACATTGTAAGCCCTTATATGCCCGGGAGCAGCTCCCATAGCTTCTAAAGTCCGAAAACCCATAATCAGCTTATCATTAAAAATAGCTCCCGGAGAAGTAGCCACTACATACAAATCATCAGGATTGCCACTAATAAGTCCTTCTCGCATATTTATCTTGCCATTATTGCCAAATGATTCGACCAGGCTACCATCAGCAGCGTTTAAAGCGTACAGATATGGGCCGGCAGAAAAAAATATTCGCTGTTTCCGTTGATGAAAAGTTACACCTCGATTAACATTCATCCCATAATTTATTCCCGATGATTGATGATCGAATTCCCATATTTTTTCACCATTTGTTGCATTAAGGGCAAATATTTTCAAAGTAGGCGAGGTTCCATAAAGAACGCCATCAATTATTAGTGGATTACACTGTATTTGGCCCATCCGGGTACTATCCCCGTTTTCGGATTGGTATTGCCAGGCCAATTCAAGTTGGTCTACATTATCAACATTAATTTGATCCAATGGTGCAAAATGATTTCTATTATCTCCACCCAAATAAGACGACCAATCATAATTTTCAGGGTTTTCTTTCTTTTTCTCAACCTCAGTACATCCAAACAGGTAAATTACTATCAAGCTGAAAAAGATATGTTTTTTCATTAATCTAATTTTTTTAATTTGATTTAAAAGTAGCTATAAATAGGTAATTGACAAATATGATTGTTAAACAAATTTGTTGAAAATGTAAATTTGCATCAATTAAACCATTTGCTGGCTTAATAAAAGTGAAATGTTTAACTTTCAATTTTATTATTATTAGTATTGATATTAATCAATAACTTTTGAAAAAATTAACTTATATACATAAACGAATTATGAAAAAAATATTTTCAAGCATCTTTTTTATTGTTTTCATTACTGTTATTGCTGTTTCTGCTCAATCACCATTTCAAGGGCAAGTATTAGAAGGCTTATCTTTAGATAGCAAAATTTTAGGTAAGGACGTAAACTATTCAATTTATTTGCCCTCAGATTATAAAACAAGCAATCGCAGCTACCCGGTTGTATATTTATTGCATGGCTATTCGGATAATGAGACTGCTTGGGTGCAATTTGGACATGTAAATACTTCTGCAGATCATGGAATTCAAAAGGGCGATATAGCACCTGCAATTATTGTGATGCCTGATGGCGGCGTTACATTTTATATAAATGATTACGCGGGAAAGATGCGTTGGGAGGATATGTTTATCCAAGAATTTATACCGGAAATAGAGAAAAAATATAGAATTCGATCCAAAAAAGAATTTCGTGGAATTTCAGGTTTATCGATGGGTGGTTATGGCGCTACTATTTTAGCCATGAGACATCCTGACATGTTTGGCGCTTGTGCTGCATTTAGCAGTGCTTATCGCAGTAAAGAAGAAATTGTAGATATGTCGCAAGAAAATTTTGACAGGTTGTATAGTGATTTATTAGGTAAAGGACTGCAAGGAGAGGAACGCCTTACAGGTCAATGGAAAAAATACAACACTATTTATCAAGCTGAAAATATGCCTGTTGAAACTTTAAATAAAGTACGCTGGTATATTGACTGTGGCGATGATGACTTTCTTTACAAAGGCAATTCTTCAATGCATATTATTTTGCGCGAAAGAGGTATTGACCATGAATACCGGGTAAGAGACGGTAACCATAGTTGGGAGTATTGGCGCACTGGAATTTATGCCGGCCTAAAATTCATCAGCCAGAGTTTTCACCGGTAAAATCAAATATAGACTTGATAGGTTATCACATATAAAAGCATTATACTGCTACAGAAGCTTTTATATGTGGATGTGGATCGTAATTTTCTAGTTGAAAGTCTTCAAATTTAAATCCAAAAATATTTTGTACTTCCGGGTTTATTTTTAGGGTTGGTAATGGTTTATACTCACGCGAAAGTTGCAGCTTGGCTTGCTCCATGTGATTGAGGTACAAATGAGCATCGCCAAAGGTATGAATAAATTCATGTACTTCAAGGTTGCATACCTGAGCTACCATCATTGTAAGTAATGCATAAGAAGCAATGTTAAAAGGAACCCCAAGAAAAACATCGGCACTACGCTGATACAATTGACAGCTGAGCTT
Source organism: uncultured Roseivirgaceae bacterium (assembly GCA_964592475.1). GTDB lineage: Bacteria > Bacteroidota > Bacteroidia > Cytophagales > Cyclobacteriaceae > CAZQEZ01. The sequence goes on along the minus strand of CAZQEZ010000124.1, from coordinate 6,662 downwards.
GCCATCGGCCACATAAAACTGAAAAAATGTGTGGCAAGGAGGTAAAGCCATTTCTTCTACTAATGCAACATTCCATGCACTTACGAGCAAACGCCGCGAATTAGGTCTTTTCTTAATTTGGTTAATAACATTAGTGATTTGATCTATTTCACCGCCATTATAATCAGGCCAGCTACGCCATTGTACACCGTATACAGGACCCAACTCTCCATTTTCATCAGCCCACTCATCCCAGATTCTTACCTTATTCTCACGCAGATAACGTATATTACTTTCACCTTTTAAAAACCAGAGCAACTCATGAATAATAGATTTCATGTGCACTTTTTTAGTAGTAACGCATGGAAAGCCCTCGCTCAAATTAAATCGCATTTGGTAACCAAATACACTCAGGGTTCCCGTACCGGTACGATCGCCCTTTTGGGTTCCATGGTCTAAAATATGCTGCATTAAATCGTGATATTGCTTCATATTATTATTATGGTAAAGATTTTAAAGGTGTGGGTGCAAATTTATAATAAATAGGCGAATGTGTAAATGCATGATTTAAGAGTTTTATTATATATGGTTGAGTGCTTGCTATATTTGTAAACTAAAAATTAATATTGATAACCTGTAGCTTTGCCACAAAATTATTTTAATTTTATTGCCATATTTTTGAAGAGACTGATCCTGGGAGATACTATGTTGAAAAAAAATGCAAGCGATAATCGAAAAAAAGGGAAAAAAGTATTTGTTCTAGACACATCTGTTATAATTTACGCGCATGATGCAATTATGAATTTTGCTGAGCATGATATTGGCATTCCTATAACTGTTTTAGAAGAATTAGATAATTTTAAAAAAGGAAACGATTCAAAAAATTTTGAGGCTCGCCAATTCATACGTCTACTAGACGACCTATCGGCCAATTATATGCTTCAAAATTGGATACCGCTTAATGGCAAAAGTAAGGGCAATTTTAAAGTGCTGATGGCTGCTGATAGTCAAATAGATGCAGAAAAAGTATTTAATGATCATAAAGCGGATCATAAAATACTAAACGCAGCCCTAAAACTACAACAAGAAGTTAAAGACAAAAAAGTAATTTTGGTCTCCAAGGATATCAATTTGAGATTAAAAGCAAAGTCACTTAATTTACCTGCCGAAGATTATGAAACGGGAAAAATTAAGAATGTTAGCGACTTACATACAGGTAAAACTGAATTGGAGGAAGTAAATCCCGACCAAATAAACAAACTTTACGAAACAGGACAATGCGCACCAAAAGATATTTTAGGCAAGGATAAACCAAGCAACAATAGTTTTTTTATTTTAAAAAGCATGAGGAAATCCGGCCTTGCTTATTTCAACCCTTTATCTAAAAGCATAGAGAAAATTGAAAAAAGGCCAATCTATGGCATCAAGCCCAAAAATGCAGAACAAACATTTGCCATAAGTGCCATTCTTAATCCAAATATACGCTTGGTATCTATCAACGGCGTAGCAGGTACCGGCAAAACCCTATTAGCCCTGGCCGGTGCACTAGAACAAAGGCGCGATTTTAAGCAAATTTACCTGGCCAGACCTATCGTGCCATTAAGCAACAAAGACATTGGTTTTTTACCTGGCGACATAAAGTCAAAGCTTAATCCATACATGGAGCCACTTTGGGATAACCTTAAATTTATACAAAACCAATTTAAAGAAACTGATAAAGAATATGTCAGGATAACGGAAATGCTGAATAAAGAAAAGTTATTAATTACTCCTCTGGCTTATATCCGCGGGCGTAGTTTATCCAACATCTGCTTTATAGTGGATGAAGCTCAAAACCTCACACCTCATGAAATTAAAACCATTATAACACGAGCAGGTGAGAATACTAAAATAATATTTACCGGCGATATATTTCAAATCGACACGCCCTATCTCGATGCACAAAGTAATGGCCTTTCTTATCTTATCGATAGAATAAAAGGACATCCATTATATGCACATATTACTTTGGAGAAAGGCGAGCGCTCAGAATTAGCTAACATTGCCAATGAACTTTTATAAAAAATGAATGAATTTGGAGTATTATTCGATATGGATGGTGTAATAATAAACAGCTACCACTACCATTTACAATCGATTAAAGTTTTTGCTGAAAAATATGGTTTTCGGCTTGATGAAAAGGAAATAATGTTCAATTATTTTGGCCGTCAAAATAGGGTATGGATACCTGCATTATTTGATAAGTCAATAACTGAGGATGAAATAGAGGTTTTAGCTGAAGAAAAAGAAGCTATTTATCGCCAGCTTTATGCCCCACATATAGAACCAATAGCTGGTTTACTGTCATTTTTGCAAGAACTAGCTGATCGCAACGTACCAATGTCGGTGGGCACCTCGGCGCCTCGTTCCAATGTCGATTTTGTTTTAGAAAAAACCGGATGTAAAAAATATTTCATGGGCATTATTGATGATAGTATGGCTAAAGTGGGCAAACCGGATCCTGATGTTTTTCTACAAGCTGCACGATTAATTGACATGCCGCCACAAAAATGCATTGTAATTGAAGATTCACTAGCGGGAATAGAATCTGGTAAACGGGCAGGAAGTAAAGTAATAGCAATGGCTACCACTCACAAACGAGATGAATTGCCTCCCACGGATTTAATCGCGGATGATTTTCTCCAATTAAATTATCAAAAGCTTCAGCATTTATTTCATTGATAAAGATTTATCTCATGTCCAGTGCTCAGGTTGTAATCGCGGCACTATATTTCAGTATTTAACAAAATAATTTTTTGATAATGGCAAAATCATATTGGGGAATTGACTTGGGAGGCACAAAAATAGAAGCAGTTGTGTTAAGATCACTAGAGCATCCTAACCCGATAATTAGAAAAAGAATACCTACAGGAGCGAATAAAGGATATCAAAACATACTAAACCAGATTGATAAATTAATAAATGAGGTATCTCAAGAAATTAATCTAAAACCTGAACAAATAGGTATTGGTACCCCAGGCAGCTTAGATCCTATTACCGGTACTATGAAAAACAGTAACACTGTCTGCCTCAACGAGCAACCACTTAAAAAAGACCTGGAAAAAACTTTTGGCATACCAGTAAAAATGGCCAATGATGCCAATTGCTTTGCTTTGGCTGAGGCAAAACTAGGAATAGTGCCCCAAGAAATGCCTCATGCATCAGTGGTATTTGGTGTAATACTGGGCACTGGAGTTGGGGGAGGTGTGGTAGTGAATGGAAAAGTACTCAATGGTCGGCAAGGTATTGCCGGGGAATGGGGCCACAATTTCCTGGACGATTCGGGAGGACAATGCTATTGTGGTAAAACTGGCTGTGTAGAACGCGTGATTAGTGGTCCTGCCCTGCAACGTTTTTATACATCACTTACCGGACAGGAACTAAACCTGAAAGAGATATTGAAAAAACATTACGAAAAAAGTGATCATAATGCATCATTAACAATTGAAAGATTAATTAACAATTTTGGCAAAGCCATAGCCAATGTAATTAATATACTTGATCCTGATGCCATAGTAATTGGAGGAGGCGTGGGCAATATTCCTGAATTATATTCACAAGGTGTTGGCGCTGCCCAACCTCATATTTTTAATACCCGTTTTGACACACGTTTCTTAAAACCTGCTTTAGGTGATAGCGCCGGAGTATTTGGTGCAGCTATGTTAAATAGCTAATGTGTTAATTAATTCATGAATTTACCTTTTGCTAAAAATGACCACTCCAACGATCATAAGCTTCCTTTTCCAGACTTTCCCGATGATCAGGATGAGCTATATTAATTAATTCTCTGGCCCTTTGCTTAAGGCTTTTTCCAAATAAGTTGGCAATACCGTATTCTGTAACTACATAATGAACATTGGCACGGGTAGTTACTACTCCAGCACCTTCTTTTAAGGTGGAAGAAATCTTTGACACTCCTTTTGCGGTAACTGAAGGAATAGCAATAATTGGTTTGCCGCCTTCAGAATAACTTGCCCCACGTATAAAATCCATCTGGCCTCCTACTCCTGAATAATGCCTGGTACCTATAGAATCAGAACATACCTGACCAGTCAAATCAACCTCGATGGCACTGTTGATAGCTGTCATTTTAGGCTGCTGTCGTATAATTGCTACATCATTTACATAGGCCACGTCTTTTAGCAGCACTCGCGGATTATCATGCACAAAATTATAAGTGATATCTGTACCCATCACAAAAGAGGAAACAATATGATCTTTATCCAGCTTCTTCTCTTCATTGGTCACCACACCCTTTTCTACCAGCGGAATTAAGCCATCGGTAAACATTTCGGTATGAATACCTAATCTTTTATGAGAGTATAAATGGCTTAGCACCGCATTGGGAATAGCGCCAATTCCCATTTGCAGTGTAGCACCATCTTCAATTAATGACGCTACATTTATTCCGATTTTATCTTCTTCCGGCGTCATATCAGCAGGTTTTATCTGATGCAATGGTTGCTCGTGCTCTACAAGATAGTCAATTTTTGAAATTGGAATCAGACCATCTCCCAATGCCCTTGGCATGTGTCGGTTTACTTGTGCAATTACTATATCTGCTACTTCTACTGCAGCCAAAGAGGCATCTACAGAAACCCCCATAGAAACATATCCATGGCTATCTGGTGACGACACACTGATTAAAGCTACATTAATTGGTAATATTTTCTTTCGCAAAAGATAGGGCACCTCACTTAAGAAAACCGGGATATAATCGGCATGACCGTCTTGAGTGGCTTTTCTAACATTGGGACCCACAAAAAAACTCAACAAGTGAAAATTATCTTTATATTGTGGCTCTACATAAATCGCTTCATTTTCAGTATGTAAATGTACAATTTCAACATTTTTAACTTGAGGAGCCCTGGCCACCATAGCATCTACTAAATGCTGAGGAGCGGCTGCTGCAGTATGGATATAAACCCGATGATTTGATCCTAATGCTTGTAATGCCTGCTCGGCAGAAACGGTTTTCATATAGAATATTTATTAATTATGAGAAAATCAAACTTATTTATCACTTCAAAATCTTTCTAATATAAATAATAAATAATAAAATAGTAGTTTTGGGGCCGAAATTACGGAACTCATTAAAATTATAAAAGTTGAAAAGCGACATTGTTGTAATCGGGGCAGGAATTGTGGGATTAGCCACTGCTTATCAAATACAGAAAAAAGCTCCTCATTTATCCATAGTTGTACTAGACAAAGAAAAAACAGTATCGGCTCATCAAACAGGGCATAATAGTGGCGTTATACACTCCGGGCTATATTATAAGCCAGGTTCGTTAAAAGCTCTCAACTGCATTGAAGGTTACCACATGTTGCTGAAATTTTGTGATCAATACAAGGTGCCTTACGAGATAACCGGTAAAGTAGTAGTAGCAACTAATAAAGAAGAAATACCTTACTTGGAGCAATTGTTTGACCGAGGACTGAACAATGGCCTTGAAGGAATTAAAAAAATTCATCATCAAGCGCTGAAAGAAAAAGAACCTTTTGTAAATGGCGTGGCTGCAATACATGTACCACAAACAGGCATTATTGATTATAAACTCGTTAGTAATCGGCTGGCACAGGTTGTTACCCAGGGCAATTGTCGTATTTTGCTTCAACAGGAAGTTGAAAATATACACATGAATAAAGGTGAGACGATTGTGATCACAAACAAAAAAGAGATTAAAACTCGGATGATGATAAACTGTGCAGGCTTATACTCTGACAAAATTGCCAAGCAAACGCACCCCGAACTTGAAATTAGGATAATACCATTTAGAGGAGAATATTATAAATTAAAAAATAATAAAAAATACCTGGTTAAAAACCTGATTTACCCTGTACCAGATCCCAATTTTCCTTTTTTAGGTGTACATTTCACTCGCATGATAGACGGAAATGTTGAAGCCGGCCCTAATGCCGTGTTGGCTTTTGCCAGAGAAGGCTACAAAAAGTCGATAATTAAGCCCTCCGAACTTATAGATTCCTTAATATGGCCGGGCTTTCAAAAAGTAGCTAAAAAATATTGGCGTACTGGTATGGGAGAAATGTACAGATCATTTTCAAAGAAGGCTTTCACTAAAGCACTCCAAAAACTAATGCCAGCAATAAAGGAAGATGACTTAATTTCTGGCGGTGCAGGTGTGAGAGCCCAAGCTTGTGATAAAAATGGAGGTTTGCTCGATGATTTCAGTATTTTAGAAAGCAAGTCAGTTATTAATGTAATAAATGCACCATCTCCGGCTGCCACATCATCCTTATCCATTGGTGATAAAATTGCAGAAATGGCACTACAAAATTTAAAGACATAAGTCGTAACAAAAGCTAGACCTATATCGTTTTTATTATTGTCTTGTTGTTAATGATTAATAAATGGCCCTTAAGAATTAGTCAGTAATTATAAAAACAGAGTGACTTTAATTTGGTGAGAAATTTTCGAGTTGCTTGTCTGTCTATTTAAATGGTCATTATAAAGCCCTCTTCGGAGGGCTTTATTTTTTATGACCTAATAAAGTGGGATTTTTCATCTTGCTCAGTTTGCCTTTTCATTGCATTTATTAAAAAGAGAAGCAAGAAAATTTAAATATACAAAAATGGCGAATAAATTAAATTAAATAAAACTCAATTTGGAGATCAGGCTGCAT
>CAZQEZ010000123.1:0-12466 GCA_964592475.1 uncultured Roseivirgaceae bacterium | reverse complement strand
TACCCCGAATAAAATATTTACTATATTAGCACATCAAAATTTAAACTGAATGATATGAGAATAAAGAAGGTTTCTATTGCTATTATCATTTTAGGGGTATTTGCTACCTGCGCACCTGTAGATCAGGAAGCTACTGATAGTCAGCCTAATATTATATTTATTTTGACCGACGATTTAGGTTATGGTGACTTGGGGGTATTGTATCAAAATGATAGAGACAGAGAGGGAAAGTTTGCTCATAAAACCCCAAACCTGGATAAAATGGCCGGAGAAGGCACCTTGCTTACCCGCCATTATGTACCTGCACCGGTTTGTGCTCCTTCTCGAGCATCACTTATGCTTGGGGTACATCAGGGACACGCCAATGTTCGCGACAATCAATTTGATAAAGCGTTGGAGGATAATCATACCATTGCCACAGTCTTGAAGGAGGCGGGTTATACCACCGGCATAGTAGGAAAGTACGGACTTCAGGGAAAAGAAGGGAATAGTCCTGAAACATGGCCGGCTTACCCTACCAGGCGAGGCTTCGATTTCTTTTTCGGATATGTTCGCCATGTAGATGGACACAATCATTACCCGGCACACGAAGCATTAAAAAGACCACCTATGGAGCTATATTATGGCGATCAGGAAATATCCAGCCAATTAGAAGGCGCTTATACTACAGATCTATTTACTGCTGCTGCTAAAAAATGGATCACAGATGTAAAGCAAGAAAAGCCGGAACAGCCCTTTTTTCTTTATTTGGCTTATAATACCCCGCACGCCGGCTTGCAAGTTGCACCCACACCCTATCCTGATGGTGGCGGTTTAAATGGGGGTGTACAATGGATTGGGGAAGATGGTAATTTTATCAATGCTATTGGAGATACTATCGATAATTATATTCATCCCGATTATAATGATAAAGACTGGCCGGAAACTCAAAAAAGATTTGCCAGTATGGTGCGCAGAATAGACAATGCTGTGGCCGACGTAAGGCAGCTTTTGCAGGACCTAAATATTGCTGAAAATACCATGATAGTATTTTCATCAGACAATGGCCCTCATCATGAATCTTACGGCTATGGAGATTATGATCCTACATTTTTCGATAGCTATGGAGAGATGGATGGAGTAAAACGGGATACCTGGGAAGGAGGAATACGCGTGCCAACTTTTGCCTGGTGGCCGGGTAAAATTATTGCTGGAGCTCGCGATGATATTCCAAGTCAATTTCATGATTGGTTGCCTACTTTTGCCGCCATCGCTGGGATACCTGCTCCAGCCAGAACTGACGGTGTCTCTTTATTACCTCAATTAATAAATGAAGGAGGAATGGACTCCAGTACGGTTTATGTTGAATACGAGAACAACGGCAGCACACCTGATTACGATGAATTTGATCCTTCTCATGCCGGTGAGACCAGAAAACAAATGCAGGTGATTTATTTAGATGGATTGAAAGGAGTGAGATATAATATTCAATCGCACCAGGATGATTTTCGAATTTATAATACAAAAAATGATACCCGTGAATTACAAAACCTGGCCGAAGACGGAAACTATGCACTTTTGCAACAGCGTATGAAAAATGAAGTGTTAAGGCTGCGCAGAACAAATCAATCTGCCATCAGACCTTATGATAGTTTGCCTATTCCTGCTTATTCAAATTTTGAAACTCTACCCGGGCTGCAATATGAGGTTTATAATGTAGCGGTTCCATGGGTTCCGGTAATTAATAGTTTAGATGAGGAGCTTGTGGAAGCTGGTACAACTGATGGATTTGGAAATTTAGATCTATCAGCTAAGGAAAATTGGGTTGTGGATTATAAAGGTTATCTTAAGGTGCCGGCTACCGGATCTTATACATTTATCTTCAAAAATAACGGGAAAGCTATTATGCGTTTACATAAAGCATTAGTCGTGGATGCAGATAAAAACTATACTTCCGGTGAGGAAATCACCACTCAACTAATGCTGGAAGAAGGGCTTCATCCTATTCATTTGATTTATAGCGGAAGTGGATCACCTGATATTGAGCTGCAATGGATTGGACCGCAGTTCGAGAGAGTGGAGGTTTCGGTTGAAAATTTATTACATGCTGAAGAATGATTTTAAATTTAGAATACCAATTTTGTATTAACCGCTAATAAGGTGCAAAACGATAAAGTCGCCACAGGAAATTCCATAGTTGCTAAATAAATTAAATAATTAATTACTAAATTCTTTCACTATTTTCAACCTTCTTTTTCCTTTATTCTATGTTAAAATTTCAACCTTAGCGCTGCTATGCTCTCAAATTTTGCTTTGTTTAAAGAAATATATGAGCAAAAATTTAGTAAGCCAATTTAAGTAGGAGAGGTGTTGATTTCGTTAAAGAATTAATTATCTGTCCGTAGTAATTTCCGCTCTCCTAGTGGGTGGGATTTACTACTGTTCAGATCTTTTTCAAAGGCTTCAATGTTTCTGTCAGAATTAATGTTTTAATGTATCAGGTTTTGATTAATCCTTTTTGGTGGCGCGTGGAGGAAATTTGATTTCACACTCCTTGCCAAAATTCAAATCAAGTATAAATCAGGTAATGGATTAGGGTGGTAACATCAATTTTTTATTAACCTGTCAATCTTTGACCTTATCCGTTTTTCGAAAACTTAAAGATGATATATTGATTGTTATATTAAGTTGAAAATATTCAATCTGGCAATATATTTGTTCTTTTTTAAGGCTAATCAAGTTGAGGTGGGTAAAACTGAACCAGGTAACATAATTAAAAAATTAGGCGGTCGCGACTATGAAAAGACATTTAAGGTGTTCTTTGACCATTATTATGTACGAATGGTCAAGTTTGCCTTTTTGTATGTTCCTCAGCAGGCGCAGGCTGAAGATGTGGTATCGGAGGTTATGATAAAAATTTTAAAAAACAGGCACAAATTACATGAAATCAAAAATCTGGAAGGGTACCTCTTTTTATCCGTGAAAAACCAAGCCATTTCATCTTTGAGACAATCACCAAATTACCAGGAAAGTGAGTGGTCTGATAGTTACGATAACAATTTTATTGATACCAGTGACAATCCCGGGCAACACATGGAAACAGATGAGCTCTCCAATTTCATTCAGAACATTGTGAACAATTTGCCTCCTCAGCGGCAAATGGTGTTTAAGCTGGTAAAAGAAGAAGGGCAAAAAATTAAAGATGTGGCTGAACTAATGGAGCTTTCGCCCAAAACGGTTAAAAACCACCTGGACCTGGCAATGAAGACTCTGCGGCAGGAAGTCACAGCGTTTTTAAAAGACCAACCCAAAGCAAAAATTGGTAAAAAAAAGAATAATGACGGATTATTATCTTATCTTTTTTCGTTTCTATAATAAATAAATGTTGCCACGAAGGCACTAAGACACAAAGACTAATCGTCACCCTTATATAAATCGTACCTACAGGACTTTGGAATTAATTTTATTATCCCATCTACCCATATTTCGTGCCTACGGCAATCGGCGGGTGCAGGTAAACCAAACCGTAATTATGCTCAATATTAAGCGGTGATAAATTAAATAAGGGCTAAAATGCATTTTGGTCTTCAAGCCTAATCCCGTAGGGATTTAATATGGGTAGAATTTTTATAATGTAATTACAAAGTCCCGTAGAGACGAAACATCAAACCCAACCAGGCATCGGTAAATTTTAATAAATATAAAATTTCAATCATTTCCTCAATTATTCGCCCTGGAAATGGGGATTTGACAATATGGCACAAAAAAGTTATTTTTTTTCATTTTCCATTGGGCTCTTTTACTTTTCCAGGCGTCTTTACAATGTATGCAGAAAAATCCAATCAAAAATATCGACCGCGTCCTTTGGCAATCATTTCAGGGAGAACTTTCTCCTGAGGCGCAACAGCAACTGGAAGATTGGTTGCAGCAATCTGAGGAAAACAGGCAGCTTTATTTAGTACTGCAGCAGCAATGGCAAAAGCGAATGCCAGAGCCAAAACTACAGAATCAAGAAACCCGGTATGAAAAAATACTTCAAGCCGGCACCCGGGATGATGACGCCCAAACCGGAAGCTTCAATTTCAAGACTTTCATGAAAGTTGCTGCCGGCCTGGCCATCATATTCCTTACCGCCTTTGGAGTATGGAAAATTTCAGGTAACAAACCGGAGCAGCAAATGGCAGAAGTGCAATGGGTAGAAAAACAAAATCTGCCAGGACAAAAAAGCAGGATTGTATTGCCTGATGGCTCCATCGTTTGGCTTAACGCGGAAAGCACCTTGAACTATCCAGCTATGTTTTCTGATACCTCCAGAGTTTTACAACTGGAAGGAGAAGCTTATTTTCAGGTGACAAAAGATAGCAATAGGCCATTTGTTGTACAAAGTGGGAAATTTGAGACCACCGCCATTGGTACGGAATTCAACATAAATGCTTACCCGGAAAATGAATCTATTGCAATAAACCTGGTGGAAGGGAAAGTGAAGGTTGCACCTGCGTCAAGTGAAGAGGGTTTCATTTTGGTGCCGGGGGAGGCAGCCAGTTGCAGTAATAATGACCTGAGCATGAAGAAGTATACATTTGAAACTCATGAAGTAGAATGGAAGGACGGGGTGCTTACTTTCAAGCGTGACAATTTTTCCACGGTGGTGAAAGAGTTAAAGCGCTGGTATGGCATAGATATTAAAGTACAAGGCACACCCCCTCAGGATTGGCAACTGAATGGCCATTTCGAAAACGCCTATCTCACAGATGTGCTTGAATCCATGCAGTACAATCGAACATTCAATTACCAGCTTAATGAAAAAACTTTGCAAATAAAATTTCAAAGTAAAAAATAAAATATGAAGAGGATAAATACATAAACCCGAAAAAAAGTAAGCCCCGATACAACTTTGGCGAGTGCAACCGGGGCCAGAGTAATAATAATTTACATTAAAACCCAAACAAATATATGGAAAACAAAGCATTAAATTTAATTATCAGGATGTCAAAATATACCTTTATTGGTTTTATCGCACAACTGGTGTTGTTCAATTTGGTGCTGGCCTCAGAAACGAATGCCCAGCAACAAATTAAAAGTGTGAGAGATGTTACGATAGAAATAGCCTTTGAGGAAGCCACGCTGCCCCAGGTATTCTCCACACTTGAGTCCATTACCGATTATCAATTCATCTATCATCATAACGATGTAAACTCCAACTTCAGGTTTAACCTGGAGAAGCAAAATATTGTGATTGGCGATTTACTACTTATGATTTCTAAAGAAGCCAAATTGTCTTTTAAACAGCTGAATCGAAACATCAGTGTGAAGCAATCGGCTTCCGGAAAAACTGCGGAAAAGCAACTGGAAGTGATTATCCAATCGCGCGAAATAACCGGAAAAGTATCCGATAGTAACAATGAAGGAATTCCCGGTGTGAATATTCAAATAAAGGGAACCAGCCAGGGTACAATAACTGATTTTAATGGTGATTATTCCCTTGAAGTTCCGGTTGGAAGCACCCTGGTTTTTAGTTCGGTAGGCTATGTAACTGAAGAAGTAACGGTCAATGATCAATCAGTAATTAATCTGACCTTATTTGAAGACATCAAGCAGTTGCAGGAACTGGTAATAGTAGGGTATGGTACGCAAAAGAAGAAGGATGTTACCGGTTCCATTGCTTCTGTTGATGCAGAAGACATTGGTTCTTTGCCGGTACCAAGTGTGAGTGATGCCATGCAAGGGCGTGCACCTGGTGTGCAGGTGATGTCTTCCGGTACACCAGGTGATGACGCTACCTTCAGAATTAGGGGTACAGGTACTATCAATAACAGTAACCCCTTACTGGTAATAAACGGTGTGCCGGTAACCAGTGGACTCAACCAAATTAACCCCAATGATATTGAATCTGTGCAGGTTTTGAAAGATGCCTCCGCTACAGCAATTTACGGATCACGGGGTGCCAATGGAGTAATTATTGTTCAAACAAAAAGCGGCAAGTCAGATGCCAACCAATTCAATATTGATTATTTCACCGGCATTCAGCAGGCCACCAATGTTCCACAGATGTTAAATGCGCAGAAATTTGCCGCCATGCACAACGACATGATGGAAAATGCAGGTTTGCCAGAAAATCCTGATTTTTCCGATCCAGCCAGTCTTGGTACAGGTACCGACTGGCTGAATGAATTGCTGAGAACAGCTCCCATGCAGAGCCTTTCTGCATCTTTTTCGGGAGGCAATGAAAATTCCACCTATTATGTTTCTGGTAACTTATTCAACCAGGAGGGTATAGTAATTGAAACAGGTTATAAAAGGTATTCATTACAATTTAATTCCGACCATCAATTGAAAGAATGGTTGCGTTTTGGTAATAATCTTACCCTGAACCACGACATTAAAACAGGTGGTAATTACAACATTCGCAATACAATGGCAGCACTTCCTACCCAGTCGGTGTTTGATGAAGACGGTACTTATGCCGGCCCCACTGGTCAACCCATTTATAGTGGCGATATCATCAATCCGATTGGTCAGGCTAGGTTAATTGATAATAAAACTTTAGGATACAATGTCATCGGTTCATTGTTTGGCGAAGTGGAAATTCTGGAAAACCTGAAATTCAAAACTACCGCCGGTATTCAGGCCAACTTCTGGGATGTGCGCACCTGGGCTCCGGCTTATGATTGGGAACCCACTCCCGAACCTGAATCATACCTTTACCGGGGTTATAACAAAAGCATCACCTGGCTTTGGGACAACACGCTTACCTATGACAAATTCATTGGTGACAACCACCACATCACGGCCCTTGTGGGAACCAGTGCACAAAGCAATGACTATGACTTCATGAATGGCTCTATTAAGGAATTTGCCAGTGACCGTACCCAGCAACTGGATAACGGCAGCAGCCAGGCCACCCTACGTGGTAATGCCTCAGAATGGGCCTTGATGTCTTATTTCGGTCGGCTCAATTATGAATTCAACGATAAATACCTGGCCACAGCTACCGTGAGATTGGATGGTTCCAGTCGTTTTGGTTCCGGCAATAAATATGGTGTTTTCCCTTCCGGTGCCCTGGCCTGGAGAATTTCCAACGAAGATTTCTTCAATGTACCTTATGTGAATGACCTGAAAATAAGAGCCGGTTACGGCCTTACTGGTAACCAGGAAATTGGCAATTATGCTTTTGCCTCTATCCTGAATACGGTCGTTTATAACTTCAACGGCAGCCTGGTACCGGCAGTAGTACCATCTGTGATGCCCAACCCTAATGTACAATGGGAAACTCAAAAACAAGCTAACATTGGTATCGATGCTACTTTGTTTAATGAAAGGTTGATCGTAAATGTGGATGCCTATCTGAAAAATACCGAAGATATGCTGGTGCCTCAGGATGTACCCGTTTCTACCGGATATTCTGATATCGTGGTGCCATACATTAATGCCGGCAAAATTCGCAACCGCGGGGTTGAATTGAATATAAGTTCGGTAAACATTGAAGGTGCACTTGAGTGGACAACTGATTTCAATATTTCTTTCAATCAGAACAAAGTAATAAGTCTGAACGACACCGTGCCCATGAGCGTGGGTGGTATAGGTTTAAATTACAACCTGGCCCGCATCCAGGCAGGTCAGCCAATCAATAGTTTCTTCGGTTTTGTGACCAATGGGATTTTCCAGAGCCAGGAGGAAGTTAATCGTCATGCCACTCAAATTGATGGCGCCGACCCGTTCAACCGTACTTCAGCCGGTGATATTCGTTTTGCCGATTTGAATGACGACGGTGTGATTGACGATACCGACCGCAGGTACATTGGCAACCCCAATCCGGATGTGATTTTTGCTGTCAATAACAACCTGGCTTACAAAGGTTTCGACCTGGGCATCTTCCTGCAGGGAATTTCCGGTAACGAGATTTTCAATGCCAACCGCATCTGGAACGAAGCCATGGCGGTGGCTCAGAATCAAACAATCGAAACTTTAGGTCGCTGGCAGGGATCAGTAACCAGCAATACGATGCCCCGTGCTGTATTTAATGACCCAAATAAAAATACCAGGGCCTCTGACCGATACATTGAAGATGGTTCTTACCTGCGGGTGAAAAATATTACCCTGGGATACACCTTGCCCGCCACCCTTACCAATAAAATTAGTGTGAGCCGGGCCAGAATTTATGCCTCAGCCCAAAATCTGTTCACCTTTACTGAATACCAGGGTTTTGATCCTGAAGTAGGATTTAACGGAATAGACAATTCCAATTATCCGTTGAACAGGACCATAAGTGTAGGTGTCAATCTTGGATTTTAATTTAAACTTGAAAACACGATGATGAAGAAATTAATAATAATGATAATAATGGCAGGCGTGGTTATGGCCTGCAGCGAAGATTTTCTGGAAAAAGCTCCGCTTGATTCCATTAATACTGCCAATTACTGGCAAACAGAAGATGACGCAATTAATGCCATTAATGGTGCCTATCAGCCCCTGCAGTGGCCGAAACTATACAACATGCGCATGTGGACCTCCGACATCATGGCTGGCAACAGTATTGTTGGCGCCGGCGGGGGTGACGATGGTCGTGAAACGCAGGACATGGCCAATTTCGTAACCGATGCCAACAACCCCGGGGTACTTGACCTTTATCGGGGACCAGCTCCCGGTATACTTAGAGCCAACATGGTACTACAAAATGTTCCGGGAATGGACATCGACGCGGAGTTGAAAGACAGGATACTAGGTGAAGCTCATTTTCTTAGAGCGCACTATTACTTTATCCTGGTTCGCTACTTTGGTGGCGTACCATTAATTCTGCAACCCCAGGAACCAACCGGTAATTTGCGACCGGCACGTGATACTGAAGAGGAAGTGTACGACCAAATCATTGCAGATTTTGAAAAAGCCATTGAGTTACTGCCTCCTCGCAGCGAATATGGTCCGAATGAATTGGGCCGGGCCAGCAAAGGAGCAGCATTAGGTATGCTGGCCAAAGTTCATCTGACTTTGGGCAACTGGCAAAAAGTGGTGGACCTAACCAACCAGGTAGAACAGCTGGGTTACGGCTTGCTCGACAATTATGCCAATGTATTTGATGTGGTCTATGAGAACAGCAAAGAGCATATCTTCTCAGTGCAGTATTTTGGTAAAACCAGCTTTGATTTCTGGGCCAACGAAAACCAGGCCAGCTGGGTAAGTACTTTCACCGGCCCCAGGAATGCCGATTTTGTTGCCGGTGGTTATGGCTGGAATCAGCCCACCCAGGAATTTGTCAATTCTTATGAAGAAGGAGATTTACGAAAAGAAGCAACTGTGCTTTACGAAGGCGGACCTGATTTTGATGGCAAGGAATATAAAAGTTCATTTTCTACCACAGGATACAACCTGCGAAAATTCCTGGTGCCCAAATCAGTATCTCCAAACTATGATACCAACCCGCTCGACTTTCCGGTGTTGCGCTATGCCGATGTATTGCTGATGAAAGCAGAAGCACTCAATGAATTGGGACAGACAACAGAAGCGGCAGAACCTTTGAATAAAGTAAGGACCCGAGCAGGTTTGGATCCGGTTTCGGGTGCTGTATCCAAAGCGGATTTTCGGGAAATCGTTTTACATGAGCGCCGAATGGAGCTGGCTTTTGAAGGTCAGCGCTGGTTTGATCTCATCCGGGTGAATGATGGCGACTATGGCCTGCAATTTTTACAAAGCATGGGAAAGGTAAATGCCTCCCGTAAGCATTTACAATTCCCGATACCGCAAAAGGAAATAGAATCTAATCCAAATTTGGATCAGAATACCGGCTATTAATATCAATATTGATTTGGGATTAAAACAGAATTAAATGAAATTGATAAAAATAAATATTATTAAAAAGTTAAAGCTGAAGTTGATGATATTGGGGGTAATGCTGGTAAGCGTTACCCTGATATCAGCTTGCAGCCCGAAAGAGGATGACCCGAAGCCGGATGGCCCCAATGGACCTGACCCGGCAGGAGATATAAGCCTGGAAACGGATAAGTCTCGGTACCAGCAGGGAGCAACAGTGAAATTCACGGCCAGCCAGTCGTTAGATGGTTACCTGGCCCGCTACAAGTACCTGGATGAAATTGTGGCTGAGCAAACGTTGAGCAGTAGCACCTGGCAATGGACCACACCGCAGGATGATTTTCGCGGTTATCTGGTGGAAATACTTTCTGCAATTGATGCAGAAGAACCCGTGGCCACTATTGCGGTGGATGTTTCCAGTAGCTGGACCAAATTTCCCCGTTACGGTTTTTTGTCCAAGTATTCACAAATGAACCAGGCGGAAATTGACCAGGTAATTAAAAACCTGAATCGCCACCACATCAATGGTATTCAGTTTTACGATTGGCACTACAAGCATCATCAGCCTTTGGCTGGTACAGCCAATAATCCGGAGCCGGTTTATCAGGATATTATCGGAAGGGATATTTACCTGCAAACGGTGGAGGATTATATTGCAGCTGCCCATGACAAAAACATGCAGGCGATGCATTACAACCTGATATTTGGCGCTTTGCAGAATGCAGAAGCGAATGGTGTGCAACCAGAGTGGTATTTGTACGAAGATAAAAATAACAGCACCATTAACAAGCATCCTTTGCCGCAGCCGCCGTTTATTAGTGATATTTACCTTACCAATCCTGGTAACGAGCAATGGCAGCAATACCTCGTAAATGAAAACGAAAAAGTGTACCAGGCCCTCAATTTTGATGGTTTCCACATGGACCAGTTAGGCGACCGGGGTCGTGATTTGTACACATACGATGCCGCGAAAGTGGCTTTACCTGCTGCCTTTGAATCATTTATTGAGTCCATGCACCTTGCTCATCCGCAGAAGTATTACGTATTAAATGCGGTAAACCAGTACGGTCAGGAGCAAATAGCCCAGGCACCGGTTGATTTTCTCTACACGGAAGTTTGGGATCCCAACAACACTTATGCTGACCTGGCCAATATCATTAAAAACAACCTGGAATATAGTAATGGTACTTTAAATACTGTATTGGCAGCCTATCTAAATTACGATAAATCGAACAGCAGTGGAGTATTTAATACACCTGGCGTATTGTTGGCTGATGCCGTAATATTTGCTTTTGGTGGGGCACACCTGGAACTGGGTGAGCATATGCTGAGCAAGGAATATTTTCCGCACAGCAACCTGGTGATGCGCAAAGATTTGCAGGAGGCACTGGTTAACTATTATGATTTTATGGTGGCTTACCAAAACTTGCTCAGAGACGGTGGTGAATTTAATCAGCCGTCGGTTACTACTTATTCCGGTGTTCAAATCAACCATTGGCCGCCTAAGCAGAGGGCTGTGTCTGTGGCTGGTAAAAAAGTAGGGCAACGTCAGGTGTTGCATTTTATCAACTTCACTGATGCCAGCCATTTGTTGTGGCGCGATACCAATGGAGAGCAAAACTATCCGCAAACCATCAATTCATTTGCAGTAGATATAGCGGTAGAGAAAAATGTACAAAAAGTATGGTTTGCCTCGCCCGATGTGGATGGAGGAGCTGCCATGGATTTGTCTTTTACTCAAAACGGCAATAAAATTTCCGTTGCCATTCCCTCACTTAAATATTGGGACATGCTGGTAATCGAGTATTAATAAAATATTTAAAATCAATAAGAACAAAGAATTATGGCTACATATAAAATTGAAAATAAAGAACAGCAGCGTAACCTGAGTTGGGTGCGTCAACTTTTGCTGATGACAATATTTGCGCTGGTAACAGTTGCTTGTCAGAATGAAGATGAATTTATCATTCCCAAAGCAGATACTCCACAGTTAACAGCTTCGCAGGAAAATCTGACCTTGAGTCAAAAACAAGCCAATAACCCGGCCATAGATTTGAGCTGGACGCGTGGTACCAATCGCGGTACGGATGCAGCCATAGATTATGTGCTGCAGATAGCTGAAAATGACCAATTCGACAATTTCTATGAAATGGATTTGGGCCGGGTGGTATACAATCACCAGTTTGATAACAAAAGCCTGAATAATTTGGTAAAAGGTCATTTTGGTTTCAATGCCGGAGAAGCATATGATTTACTGTTTCGTATCAAAACCGTGATTGCAGATACCGCCGTGGCAGATGAATTTTCCAATGCGGTGGCAGTAAATGTGACACCTTATGAACCGGTAAGTGAAACCCTGTACATGATTGGTGATGCTGCTCCCAATGGCTGGGACGCAGGCAATGCTACTGAGCTTATACCAGACAATGAATCACCAGGCATGTTTACTTATTCCGGTAGCTTGAGCACGGGAGAATTGAAGTTCATAACTACAAAAGGACAGTTCCTGCCTTCTTACAATAAAGGAGAAGATGAAAACAGCCTGGTGTATCGAACTGAGGACAACCAACCTGATGAAAAATTCAGCATTGCCCAGGGTGGTGTTTATCAAATACAAGCCGACCTGCTGGATTTGACCATCAGCATTGAAAAGCTCGACCAGCCGCCATTTTCTCAACTTTAC
>CAZQEZ010000122.1:0-12610 GCA_964592475.1 uncultured Roseivirgaceae bacterium | reverse complement strand
TTTTGATGAAATTGAAATATTATAATATTGTTTCAAGTATTCATGTATTTACTAAAAAGCATATTCTGCAATAAATCATATAGAGCCTAAAAAAAAGCATAATTGAACATCATAACAATCCCGTAGGGATGGTATGATTATAGAAATTAATCATTAAAAGACGAAAACTCCGAAGGAGTGATATAGAAAAACAGCTATTCGTGATTTATATTATCTTTGTATAATATGAAAAAACTTTTCAATATCGCAGGCCCCTGTCTTGTATTGGAATTAAATAATGGGTAGCACAAAATTTCATATCGTATTTGATCTTGACAACGTAATTGTTGAACCTTTGCAATTTGATGCTGACAAGATAATTGAACATGCAACATCAGTTTTGGGTAAAGCATTTATCAAGGATCATTTAATAATTGCTTATAATTTTCCGCATATGGTTTTTCCAGGTTTTTATGGCTTATGGCAATGGTTAGATACATTAGGAGTGAATATTATTATTTTTAGTAGTGGTATAAGCGAACGAAATCATGAGTTGGTTGAAAAATTAATTGAAAAATCTTTTAATAAGAGTAGCAGGCAGGATCGTCAAATTATCAATGTGTTTTCTAGAGAGCATTGTATCGATACGACTATAATGCCAAGATGCGGATTACTACAAAAAATAATAAGTGTGGCTAATAACCTTAACTCTTCATTGTCAGATGCTGCAAGATCCGTGCAGGTTGATTTTGAGCAAGAGGAGTTCCGACGTTTTTTTCCATATCCTGGCAAAAAAAACAGACAATATTATGTTGATGGCCTGGAAAATCTTCAACTATTTGATAAATCATTAAAATTCTATTTTGAGTGGGATAAACTAGCCGAAAAGTAGAATTATTAAATATATCGCAGAATTTTAGAAGGATTTATGTAGCTTCATTCCTGATAACTTATCTTAAATGGTGGGGAAAGTCAAAATTAACTATAAACTTGCAAAATGGACCGACTTTGGTTATTTCACTGAAATTTCGCACCTTAAAAATTAAGTTAAATATAAATAATAAATGTTTACTGACAGGTTTTGCTAAAGCATTCAGTTGCATAAAGCAATAAAACCTGTCAGGTTAAATTTTTACTTCAATCCTAACTCTTCAATAATCTCGTCTATTTTTCTGTCCAGATTTTTATTTACCGCGTCAAAAGCATCCCGGCTGGGCAGCGATTCATTCACACTAAAATAGAATTTAATTTTGGGCTCCGTACCAGAAGGCCGGGCTGAAATTTTAGTGCCATCTTCGGTGAAAAACTGCAGCACATTGCTTTTGGGGAAATCAATTTTTCGATCCGCCACTTTTACCAGGTCTTTTTCTTCGCCCTTCTGATAATCCACCATCTTTACCAGTTTGGAGCCGGCAATACTCATTGGTGGATTTTCCCGCAGGTTCACCATCATCTGCTTGATTTCAGTTTCACCACTTTGTCCTTTTTTAGTAATGCTGAGCAGTCGTTCTTTATAAAATCCAAACTGCAGGTACATATCCATCAGGAAGTCAAACAGGCTTTTGCCCTGATCTTTGGCGTAGGCAACCATTTCGGCAATCAAGGCGCTACTTATCACCGCGTCTTTATCGCGTACAAAGTCACCGGCCAAATAACCGTAGCTTTCTTCACCACCGGCTATGAATTCTTTATTTCCCTCATTTTCTTTCAGCACCTCGGCAATGTATTTAAAACCGGTAAGTGTGTTATAACACTCCACGTTGTAATGAGCGGCTACTTTTTCAATGAGATCAGTGGTCACGATCGTTTTCACCACGTATTGGTTGCCATTCAATTTTTTATTTTCTTCCCATTTTTTGATCAGGTAATAGATCAGTACGCTACCAGTCTGATTGCCATTGAGCAATTGAAATTTTCCATGGTGGTTTTTCACGGCAATGCCCACACGGTCACCGTCAGGGTCGGTACCCATCAACAGGTCAGCATCTATTTCTTCACATTTTTTCAAGGCAAGGCTCAGGGCTTCTGCTTCTTCAGGATTGGGATATACTACCGTGGGAAAGTTGCCGTCGGGTGTTGCCTGCGATTCCAGCACCGTAACATTGGTAAAGCCAAAACGATCCAATATCTGCGGCACCAGGGGTACACCGGTGCCATGGATGGGAGTGAAAACAATCTTCAGGTCTTTTTGCCTGGCAATGGCTTCTCTGGCTACCGATAGCGAAGTTAATCTTTCCAGGTAAGCCTCATCTACCTCTTTATCAATTGTGATGATATTGTCTGCTATCTTGTTGAATTTCACCTCATCAGTACTGCTTATTTTCGATACCTCCTCAATTACATTTTTGTCGTGAGGGGCCACCAATTGTCCGCCATCATTCCAGTAAGCTTTGTAGCCGTTGTATTCTTTTGGGTTGTGTGAAGCTGTGATTACCACACCCGAATCGCAGCCGAAATGTCTGATGGCAAAGGAAAGCTCGGGCGTAGGCCGCAATTCGCTGAAAAGGTAAACTTTTATGCCATTGGCTGAAAATACATTGGCAGTGGTTTCAGCAAAAAATTGGCTATTGTTTCGACAATCGTAAGCAATGGCAACTTTTATCTCTTTATCGGGAAAAGTTTTCTTCAGGTAATTGGCCAATCCCTGGGTAGCCATTCCCAAAGTGTACTGATTCATGCGATTTGAGCCGGTTCCCATAACACCACGCAAGCCACCTGTGCCAAACTCCAGGTCTTTATAAAATGCATCAATCAATTGCTCGGGGTTATTTTGCATCATATCCCGTATTTCCTGTTTAGCCGATTCATCGATATTGCTGTTGAGCCATTTTTCAGCTTTGGCTTGAATTGTTGTATCCATTTTGAAAAATATTTTTAGTAGATTTAAAATTGCTGGTTGCCAAAAATACAATAATCTATTGGTAAACTGGTAAGGGTGAGGTTATGTTGTAGTTATTTAACTGCCGATTAAAATTACTATTGATTACTGAATTTTAATTCATGTTAGCAAGCGCATCATCTATTTGGCTCACAGTTAAATACACACTTCCAAAATAAAACAAAAAAGGCCCGTATTACCAATAAGAGCTGTACTTTATGCTACTATCTTATTATAGCTTCAGTTTTTCCATCTTTTCTGCTTTCAAGCCTCTTTTTTCCAGTAAGGCCTCAATGTCCGGCTCTGCACCTCTAAAGTTTTTATACAACTGCATAGGGTCGTCGCTATTGCCGGCTGATAATACATATTTGCGCAGCTTTTCGGCTTTTTCTTTATCAAAAATATCAGTTTCTTTGAAGTAAGCATATCCATCACTGTCTAATACTTCTGACCAAATATAGCTATAATAACCAGAGGAATAGCCACCGGCAAAAATGTGATTAAAATAAGTGCTTTTGTAGCGAGCAACAATTTCAGGCATTAAGTTGATCTCAGCCAGGGCTTTATTTTCAAAATCCTGCACTTCGCCATTATAAACTTCGCCCATAGTATGCCATTGCATATCGAGGTAAGAAGCGGCCAGATATTCTACCGTAGCAAAACCCTGGTTAAACTTTGAAGCACTTTTAATTTTTTCGATCAACTCATCCGGAATTGGCTGACCTGTTTTATAATGGCTGGTAAACATTTTTAACACTTCCGGGTCTGCAGCCCAATTTTCCATGATTTGCGAGGGAAACTCCACAAAGTCGCGTGATACAGAAGTGCCTGCCAATGATGGATAAGTACAATTGGATAATAAACCATGTAAAGCGTGACCAAACTCATGAAACAACGTAGTGACTTCATCGAAGGTGAGCAAGGCCGGGGCGTCGTCAGTAGGCTTGGTAAAATTGCACACATTTACTATTAGCGGGGTTACTTCTTCACCTTTAACCCTATGTTGACCACGAATATCGTTCATCCATGCTCCTCCACTTTTCGACTCTCGTGGAAAATAATCAGTATAAAGCAAACCCAGATGCTTACCATCAGCTTCTTTTACTTCAAAAACTTCAACCTCGGGGTGGTAAACGGGAATATCTTTTCGTTTGTGAAAAGTAATACCAAAAAGCTTATTAGCAACATCAAAGGCTCCTTGTCTAACGTGCTCCAAAGGAAAATATTCACTCATTTCACTTTCATTCAAATCATATTTTTCTTTTCTAATTTTCTCAGCATAGTACCACCAATCCCATGATTCGAGTTTGCTATCTATTCCGTCTTTACTCATCATAGCTTGCATCATTGCTGCTTCTTTCTGAGCCATTTTCAATGCTGGCTCCCAAATTTTCTCAATAAAACTAAGTACATTTTCTTTTTTTGAAGCCATGGTTTTTTGCAACACGTAGTCGGCATGCGTTTCATAGCCTAACAATTGAGCTTTTTGTACCCGAAGATTGGCAATTTTTTTCAGTGTTTCATTATTATCATATTCATTGCTATTATTCCCTCTATTGATATATGCCTGGTAAATTTGCTTTCTCAATTCTCTGTTTTCAGCATATTGCAGAAAAGGGATCATGCTTGGTTTTTGTACGGTAAAAATCCATCCATTTTTACCTTTGGCTTCAGCTGTTTCTGCTGCCCCTTCTATCACTGTTTCGGGCAACCCCGCCAAATCTTTTTTATCTTCAATTACAAGCTCAAAGGCATTGGTTTCGTTCCGTACATTGTCACCAAATTCTATGCTAAGCAAACTTAGTTGCTGATTAATGTCTCTGAGGTTAGTTTTGCCTTCCTCGTCTAGTTTGGCGCCACCTCTCACGAAATTTTTATAATAGAGCTCCAGTAAACGAGCTTGTTCATGGTTTAATTCCACCTCTTCCTTCGACTTCCATATTTGCTCAACTCTGGCAAAAAGCTTTTCATTAAGATACATATCATCTTCCAATTTGCTGAGCATGGGTCCTACTTCTTTACTTATTGCTATGAGTGAGTCATTAGTATGAGCTCCGGTAAGGTTGTAAAAAACGCCATTTACTTTGTTAAGAAGATCACCTCGTTTCTCAAGGGCCACTATTGTATTTTCAAAAGTTGGTTCTTCTACTTGTTCGGCAATAGCAATTACATCGGCAGATGCCTCCTCCACAGCCTTTTGATAAGCTGGTAAAAAATGTTTTATCTTTATTTTTTCAAAATCAGGTGTTTCAAATGGGGTTCCATAATTTTGAAAAAATGGGTTTTCCACTATCTGTTTGCTCTCGTTGTTACATGCAGTCATTAATCCTATTATTAATAATATTCCTAAAACTCTCATCCGTTATTTTTTTTATTTTTTAAATGCAAAAGGGCATTTTCAATATTAATGCCAATTACATCCTAAATTAAACTAGAAAACATTGAGTTACAATGACTTTTATCAACTTAATCAAAAGAAATGTAAAAAAATGAAAAATTAATTCTTTTGATGACTTGAATCCACGTGATATAATCATCTAACCAATGTGATGGTACCTCTGTAGATCAATTCGTTAGTAAATTTAATTACATAGTAATAGATACCGGAAGGAGCTCCTCCTCCATTCCAGGCAAAATCTCGAGTATTAGATTGGAAAACAGGGCTACCCCATCGATTGAAAATTTCAATGTCTATAAATTCAGCTCGACAGTTGTTGATAGGCAAGTCATCCAAATAAAAATAGTTGTTAAATTCATCCCCGTTAGGTGAGAAAAAGTTCACGGGCTCAAAAAGTTGATAATTACCTCGCTTGTCAGTAAGTATCAATTCTACTTTAGCTGTATCTGCTTGATTATTAAAACATTTATCATCAGTAGTGTAAAACTTTAAAAAAATGCTACGCGGACTATAATCATCGTTAAGGTCCTCACACCTACCTATCCAGCTAAAATTGCTCAATATTTGCCTATTCCCGCTTACTGGTTCAAACTCAATGGCTAATTCCTGTTCGAGTTCTTCCCTATTCAATAAATCCAAGGAAATATTATCACCATCAAAATCTTCTCCTAATACAGGAAATGTAATAGTATCTCCTGATTGTACGGGCAAAATATAACTTCCTGATGAGCCATCGAAGTAAAGTTGAGAAATTCCCATGGAGGTTCTGGGCTCTTGATTAGTTGGTGGTTGCACATTGATGTTAACCGTAATTTCATCCGGATTAGTTTCCAAACATTCGTCCTGATCCTCTGCCAAAAAACGAACTTGATATTGTTCCAGTTCCTCTAAGTTGATTCTGTCGCAATTGAGCCGCCATGTAAATCGTGATTGCGTGGAGCCAAACCCGGAAGAGCCGTTGAAAATCATGCCTACTTCCTCAAGGTCGAATCCTTCGCCTACTGCTGTGAGCGAAACCAGGTCATTGTCCGAATCGAAACCAACTACATCAAAAACAATGGATTCATTGATGCGCACGTCTAATTCAATAGCATCTGGTAAAATTGCAACCGAGGGAGGATTGTTATTTAAAACATTTACAATCAAACTTAAATTTAAGGTATCAAATTTTCCAGCATTACAATTACTAAAATCATTTACCAAAAACTGCAATTCAAATTGGTCCCCATCAGAAATATTGTATTGGCCGCAATTTGCTTCAAATTTAAATTCGTATTCTAACAATCCATCTTCCTGTTTCACCGGATCAAAGCTTATCCCATATTCTTCTAATTGAAAATCGATGGCTTCCAGTCTCATTGCCATTTGGTCTGACTCTTCGTCTCGGGCGGCAACTACCAGGCTATAATCTTCACTTTCGTTAATGGTCACCTCAAGATCGTCATTTATAAAGAAAGGTTTTTGGTTGTAGGAAGCTTTCTGATCAAGGGTGACCCTGACAGTGTCCATTAGTGGCTGACTACATTGATCATCCATAGCAATTAGATTAAAAATTGCAAAATCACCATCAGAAAGAGTACATTCAGGAAAGCAAAGATCCATAACTAATGTATCGTTTTCGCCATTAACAACTCCGGATTGATTAGGGAAAATATCTCTATTACCCACAAAATTGACCGGCCTTATCATGTAACTAATCCGTTCAGGATTATCTTTATCCAAGACGTAAGCTTCAATACATTTTGGAGAATCTTCCGTAAAAGATATTATCTGATTACTACTGTAGAAATTTTCTTCACCCTTTTCTTTAATGAAAAATTCCGGCTTATTACCTGCTGGAGGACAATCAAATACGAACATTTGAAAATCACGAACTACCTCACCGATTTTATCTCCATTTCTAAATTCTTCACATTTTATGGAAAACACAAATAAACCTTCCTGGGTAGGTGTTACCGTTAGCAATCCTTCTTTGCTTATTTGCAAGGCTGGGTTACCGGGCACCATGTTTTGCGTGCCAATGCCGGCTACCCAATTTACTCTTGGGTATGGTGCAGCTCTGGGACGAGGTGCCGGATCGCCCTGAGAGCTATAACCGGCAATTGGATCGGCTAATGAATAAGTTAGACTGTCACCATCATCGTCTACGCCTGTAAAATCGACAAAATAAAATTGATTGACACAGCCATAGTCACTGAGCGGCGGAAAAAGTTCGGGTGAAGAATTAATAAATTGTTCGCCATTTTTTACCACCGGGGGAAATTCCAGGTAAAAAGTTTGTCCGGCAGCTCCAGGCGCAATTATGTTTTCAATTCCACCGTTTCTACAGCATCTTTCCCATACCACGTAATAGCCTTCTGGATGATTATATATTTCCGGATCCAGGAACACATTTTCTCTATAAAGCAACCTACTGGTTCGCAACCTGGGATCGGCACATTCTATGTTGGAGTATTTCACTGCTGCTTGGCTGTCCAATGACATTAACACACTATCGATGCGTAGATTATTGCTTTTTTGAAAAATATGGGCCCACAAAATCTGGTCTTTGGCCCCTTGATTACCAGTAACTTCATCAAAGTAATTTATTAGCCTCAGCTCATAATTATATCCTTCCAAATGTTCCAACTCAAACTCACCACCTACAATGTGTGTAGCCTGAGATGGATAGGCTAGGGCTAAGGTAAAAGTAATTAATAAGTAAAATCTCCTCTGCATTTTCTTATGGGTTGAATTGATAAAGATAATAATAAATACCAAATATTACATGGCAATTATCCTTAAATTTGCAGCTCGTATGGGACTTAGAGGAAAGACATTAGAAAATAAAACCATTGAAAAAATAGCAGCTGAAGGTAAATGTATAGCCAAACATGCTGATTTAGTGGTATTTGTAGACAAGGTAGCTCCGGGAGATGTGGTGGATATCAAAATTACCAGAAAAAAGAAAAATTACCTTGAAGGTACACCTATAGCCTTTCACCATTTTGCTGATATTCGCACTGAACCTTTCTGTCAGCATTTTGGTACTTGCGGAGGTTGTAAATGGCAGCACCTGCCCTACGAAAAGCAGATAGAGTATAAGCAACAGCAAGTAGTGGACCACTTTACCCGTATTGGCAAACTTGATTTTCCTTCGATAAATCCAATTCTTGCTTCACCAGACACCAGGTTTTATCGCAATAAGCTTGAATTTACTTTTACGAACAGAAGATGGCTTACTGAAGAAGAAATTAAAAGCGAAGAAGACATCAATCGTGATGGACTAGGTTTTCATATGCCGGGTCGATTCGATCGTTTGCTCGATGTTACCACATGTTATTTGCAACCAGACCCATCTAATCAGATCAGGGAAGCCGTGAAAAATTTTGCCAGGCAAAACGACTTTAGCTTTTATGATATATTGGAACAGAAAGGTTTCTTGCGCAACTTAATTATACGCAACACTATGGCTGGAGATGTTATGGTTATTTTACAAGTGGCTGAGAATAATCAAGAACAAATATTTTCCTTATTGGAAATGCTGAAGCAGTACTTTCCGTCAATTGTTTCTTTTTATTATGTAGTCAATCATAAAAAGAACGAAACATTTTTCGATCAGGATCTTATTTTATATCACGGGCAATCACATCTTATTGAAGAAATGGATGGTGTAAAATTCAGAATAGGACCAAAATCATTTTTTCAAACCAATAGCCGGCAGGCACTCAACTTGTACCGTATTGCTGCAGATTATGCTGCTTTAAACGGTAGTGAAATAGTGTATGATTTGTACACTGGTACAGGTACCATCGCTAACTACGTGGCCGGTAAAGCTAAAAAAGTGGTAGGAGTAGAAACTATTCCGGAAGCTATTGAAGATGCCGAGGAAAATGCTCGGATTAATAAAATAGATAATGCAAGTTTTTACGCGGGTACAACGGAGGAGTTATTTGCTCCTGAATTAATTGCTAAGCACGGAAAACCAGATGTTGTAATTACTGATCCGCCGAGAGCGGGCATGCATGCCAAGGCAATAGAGCAACTGCGCCAAACCCGACCACAGCTAATAGTGTACGTGAGTTGTAACCCGGCTACTCAAGCGCGCGATTTAGCTTTATTGGCCGACTTGTATACAATTGAAGCGGTACAACCGGTGGATATGTTTCCACACACTCATCATGTAGAAAACGTGGTAAAATTAAAATTGAATATCGACAATTAAAAAAGATAACTTATGGTAAACAATCCTGAATTAAGTGGAAAATACCTGGGCACCATTTCAGCTGATTTTGTTAAAATCTCTGACATGCTAAAAGAGGCATCTTATCAGGTTAGAACCAGGGGCTATTCAGACTTCCCTATTTTTCCGATTTCTAAAACAGAAATCCCAATCGGAAAGCTTCTCTATGCAAAAAAAGAGTTGAAGTTAGCCTGGCATTATTATATTACTTATCTTGACGAATTTGTGCAAAGAAAAATAGTTACTCAACCCGAAAACTTTAAAAGTACTTACAAGGATCCGGATGAGTTTTGTTGTCTTTTTGTAGTTGATGAGGAATTTACCAACTTCCTTTATATACCTTACCCCGAAGATTAGTGCCATATTGACATTATAAGCCCCTCAATTTTGCTATAATATGTCATTATGTCTTCAATTGTGGTTATTTTGTCATTGCAAAAAAGTGTGAAATGAAGTGGCACAAGAATTGATTATTTCCTGATGAATTTAATTTTAAAACAAAAAAACAATATAAATAAAAAATTAAAAAAGGAGGTAATTATGAAACTGATGAGATATGATGATTTATTTCCAAAATTTCCAGCATTTTTTGATGACTTTTTTACTAAAGATTTCGAAAATGGCGGGAACAACAATGTACCGGCAGTGAACATTAAAGAAAACGAAAACAGTATTGATTTAGAAGTAGCTGTGCCAGGCTATAAAAAAGATAATTTTACAGTTGAGCTTAATAAAGATGTATTGAAAATTGCCGCTAACGTAGAAAATAAACAGGAAGAAGAAAACGAAAATTATACTTATCGGCAATTCAATTTTCATTCTTTTGAAAGGTCATTCCGATTACCGGAAAACACGGTGAAAGCGGATGAGATTGAAGCGAAATATGAAAATGGAATTTTATATCTTCACTTACCAAAAGTGGATGAGGTAAAACCAATCAAAAAACAAATAGCGATTTCATAAAACATTTAGAAGCGGGTATTTTGCCCGCTTCTGTTTTTTCAAATTTTTTTTTGCAAAATTAAAACTTTTTAGCCATAAAAAGCATCATAAATACACATCAAAAGATCTGTGGCAAAATATTGATTTTATGAGCTTACATAGATGATTTATTTTATTCTAATTTTTCGAAACTAATCAGAAAATATGACGGAATTACCAAATTATTATTGCCTGGAAGTACCAGTACCAGGAATGTCAAAGCATGACTTAACATTACGGTTAGAAAATAACTTGCTAATAATAGAAGGAAAACGTCAATATGAAGGAAAAAGCAATGGCTCTCAATCTGAAATAAAGACTAATTATCGCCGAAGCATGACAGTGCCAATAGATGCAGCAGTAGACCAAATAAAGGCCAAAGTAAAAAATGGTATGCTTATCATAAAAATTTACAAGCAAAAGCAACACGATAACATTCGCATTATACCTGTAAGTGGAGATAAAAATAAATTTTTAACAAAAAATAACATTTGGACCGGAAAACTGGTACAAAATTTGACAAAAAGCTTTCGTAAATTATTTTAAACTATTTAGTAAAATATTATCTGGTAATTAAAATGCAATACAATATTGATTGCCACATAAAGCATTACAGCCAAATGAGATAGTTTGATTTTAAAAAAAAATAAATTTAAAATACTAACAAGGAGGATTTTTAAAATGAAAAAATTCGGAAGTTTATTTATGGCCGCCATACTAGGTAGTGTCATTACTATGGGTACTTTCAAGATATTTGATAATAATGAAGGTAAAACTTACCAAATTGAGCATGTAAACAACACGCCTGCTAGCAATATTAACTATGCCGGTGTTGCAGAAACGGCACCAATAGGATTTACAACCACGGCGGAAAAAGTAATGCCAGCAGTGGTACATATAAAATCAACCGTGACTTCGCAAATGACTAGCAGGAGACCTCAATCAAGTCCTTTTGGCGATGATTTCTTCGAGCGGTTTTTCGGACCGCAAACACCTCAGCAAAGGGGACCTCAGGCGAAAGTAGGCACAGGTTCGGGAGTAATAATTGATGGTGAAGGATACATTGTAACCAATAACCATGTGATTGAAAACGCAGAAGATATTGAGGTGACACTTTACGATAACAGAACTTACAAGGCCACTGTAATAGGAACAGATCCTACTACTGATTTGGCTTTGATTCAAATAAAAGCTGATGATATGCCAGCAGTAGCTTTTACCGATTCCGATGATGTGAAAGTAGGACAGTGGGTATTGGCAGTAGGTAATCCATTTAACTTAACTTCTACAGTAACTGCAGGTATTGTAAGTGCAAAAGGCCGTGACATTAATATTTTACGTCAAAAAAGCCGCTATGCAGTAGAGTCATTCATTCAAACAGACGCGGCCATTAATCCAGGAAACAGTGGTGGAGCTTTAGTAGATCTCTCCGGTAATTTGGTTGGAATTAATACTGCAATAGCCAGCCCTACAGGTTCTTATTCCGGTTATGGCTTTGCCGTACCAGCTAACATCGTGAGCAAAGTAATAGAAGACTTACGCAACTTTGGTGTAGTGCAAAGAGGTATTTTGGGTATTACCATCAGAGATTTAAATAGTGAACTTGCCAAAGAAAAAGATATTGAACTTTACGAAGGTGTATATGTGGATAGTGTGGCTGATAAAAGTGGAGCAGAAGAAGCTGGTATTAAACCTGGTGATGTAGTTGTAAGCATTGATGAAAACAGCATAAAAAATACTGCTGAATTAATGGGTATTATTGCCAGACAAAGACCAGGTGATGAAGTAAACGTGGTAGTAAATCGTGATGGAAAATTAAAATCATTTGATGTGACTTTGAAAAACCGGGAAGGTAATGCAGGGTTTATTGCCAAGGAAGAAACCAAGGCACTAGCAGCGCTTGGCGCTAATTTTGAAACGGTGGATAAAGAACTGGCACGGAAATTGGAAATAAACGGAGGTGTGAAAGTAACCGAACTTGGCTACGGTAAACTGCGCAAAAATACCGATATGAAAGAGGGGTTTATTATAACAAAAATAGATAATAAGCCAGTAAAGTCGGTAGAAGAGTTAGCTAAATACGTGGAAAACAAAAAAGGTGGGGTGATGCTGGAAGGAATTTATGAAAACTATCCCGGCAATTATTATTACG